>SHZU01000002.1:300000-379374 GCA_009692115.1 Gemmatimonadota bacterium
GCAGCAATTCTTGGCGTATGTGACCAGCGATCGCCGCCCGCTCGAACGGGAGCTCGACGAACTCGACGCCCTCGCGTCCGCGGACACTCGCGCCGACGCCTGGCTGCCGAGGCCCGCCTAGATGGGGCGTTTCCCGGTCTGGCCGGACGGTGGTGCCGATCGTCTCGAGCAGAGCGTGCTTGAGCGGTGGAGAGTCGACCGGCTGTTCCATCAGGTCGAGGCCCGCCGGAAGGGCGACCCACCCTTCGTCTTCTTCGAAGGGCCGCCGACGGCAAACGGGCGGCCCGGGATTCACCACGTCTTTTCGCGGACCATCAAGGATCTGTTCTGCCGGTTCCGCTCCATGCAGGGGCGGGCGGTGACCCGGATTGCCGGCTGGGACACCCACGGCCTCCCGGTCGAAATTGAAATCGAGAAGCGACTCCAGTTGAAAGGCAAGAAAGACATCGAGGCGTTCGGTGTCGAAGCCTTCAATCGACTCTGCCGCGAGAGCGTGTTCACCTATCAGAATGAGTGGGTGGCGCTGTCCGACCGGATCGGGTATTGGCTCGACTACGACCGTCCCTATGTCACCTGTACGAAGGAGTATATCGAGTCGGTGTGGTGGCTGCTCCAACGACTCCATCAAAAGGGGTTGCTGGTCCGCGGCCACCGGGTGCTCCCGTACTGCCCACGATGCGGAACAACCTTGTCGAGTCACGAGCTGTCGTTAGGCTACGCCGAAGTCCGGGATAAATCGATCTATGTAACCTTTCCGCTCGAGGACGGTACCGGCCGGGAACTGGTGGTGTGGACCACGACACCCTGGACCGTGGCCTGCAATGTTGCCGCGGCGGTCCACCCTGACCTCGAGTATGGTACGTATCGAATGCCCGACGGGCGCCGGTTGGTTGTCACGACCGCGAGGGCGTCGATCCTCCTGTCGGGCAAGGATGCCCCGCCGCCGGCACCGGACTCGGTGGAGTTGGGCGCCGCCTTGGTTGGGAAGCCGTACCGCCGGCCGATCGACGTGTTCCCGATGCCGCCTGGCGCCCACTCGATAGTGGTCGGGGCCGATTTTGTGACGGCCGCCGACGGCTCGGGTATCGTGGGGATGGCGCCGGCCTTCGGCGCTGAAGACTATGCCACCGGGCAGCAGCACGGGCTGGCCATGCTTCGGCCGGTGGCGCCCGACGGGACCTTTACCGGTTCGGCCTGGCTGGAGCTCGAGGGAGCGTTGGTCACGGCCGACAGCACCACGGAGCTGATCATCCGGCGGCTTAAGGCCGACGGCCACCACCTCAAGACGGAGCAGTACGTCCACAGCTATCCTCACTGCTGGCGGTGCAAGAGCAAGCTGATCTACTACGCCAAGGATTCCTGGTTCGTCCGGACCTCAGCGGTCAAAGAGCGGATGGTTGCCCTCAACCAGACGATCAACTGGCACCCGCCGGAGGTCGGCACGGGACGGTTTGGCGAGTGGCTGGCCAATAATGTCGATTGGGCCCTCTCCCGCGACCGGTACTGGGGTACGCCCCTCCCAATCTGGGTCTCGGATGCCGATCCCGATGTCATTGAGGTCGTCGGGAGTCTGGCCGATCTCGAACGGCATCTGGGCCGAAAACTGCCGGAGGATTTCGATCCCCATAAGCCGTTCATCGACGACCTGACGTGGCCGGCGCCGGCCGGTGGTACGATGCGGCGGGTCTCGGAGGTCATCGACACCTGGTTTGATTCGGGCTCGATGCCCTATGCCCAATGGCACTATCCCTTCGAGCACCAGGCCGAGTTCAAGGGGCACTTTCCGGCCGATTTCATTTGTGAGGGCGTCGACCAGACCCGGGGCTGGTTCTACTCGCTGCTGGCGATTGGCACGGCGGTCTTCGATGAAATCCCGTACCGCAACGTCGTCGTCAATGAGCTGGTCCTCGACGCCGAGGGCCAAAAGATGTCGAAGAGCAAGGGCAACGTCGTCGATCCGTGGGCGGCGGTGGGCGAGTTCGGGGCCGACCAGGTCCGGCTCTACCTCCTTGCCTCAAGTCAGGTCTGGCTGCCAAAACCCTTCGACCGGGCGGCCATTCCCGACACGGCGGGTGGATTTCTGAACACCCTTCGGAATACCTACAATTTCTTCGCCCTGTACGTCACCGAGGCCCCGGCGCCCGCTCTTTCCGACTCGCTCCTCGATCGATGGATCCGGAGCCGGTTGGCCTCGACGGTTCAGGCGGTCACGGCGGCCTGGGACGGGTACGATGCGACCACCGGGGTCCGGGCGGTCATGGACTTCGTCGACGAGCTGTCGAACTGGTATGTCCGGCAAAGCCGGGCTCGGTTCTGGGCGCCCGGACGCGATGCCGATCCGGCGGCGGCCGCCACTCTGGCCGAGTGCCTGGTCACCGTTACCCGGCTGATCGGGCCTGCCGCGCCGTTCGCGAGCGACTGGATGCATCAAGCACTGGTGGGCCAATCCGTCCACCTCGCCGATTTTCCGCGAACCGACTCCGGCGTGATCGATCCCGACCTCGAACGTGCCATGGACGGGATCCGGCGACTGGCGTCGCTCGGCCGGAGCGCTCGTGAAGCGGGCAACCGTCGGGTCCGTCAAACCCTCGGGACGATGCGGGTCGCGGTTCCCAAGGAGGTCGACAATGCTCGGTTCCGGGACTTGCTGGAGCTCTTGGCGCAGGAAATGAATGTCAAAGCGGTCGAGGTCGTCAGTTCCGATCGGGATCTCGTTCGGCTCAAAGCCAAGGGTAACTTTCGGAACCTCGGCAAGCGGTTCGCCAAAGACACGCCGCGGGTGGCCGCGCTCGTCGCCACGCTGCCCGCCGGGCACCTGCATCGCCTCGACCACGGAGAGACGGTCACGACCGACTTCGAAGGGACCGCCATCGACCTGGGACCCGACGATGTTCTCATTGAACGGGAAGTGACCAGCGATTGGCTGGTCCAAAGCGCCGGCCCGTTTGTCGTTGCGCTCGATCCGGTAATCACACCCGACCTGGCGCGGGACGGTCTGGCCCGCGAGATCGTCAGCCGGGTTCAGCGGCTCCGGAAGGATGCCGGGTACGAGTATACCACCCGGATCGTGTTGTCGGTCGCGGGCGATGCTGCGGTGCTTGAAGCCGTTCGCGCCCACCACGATTTCGTCCAGGGAGAAACCTTGGCCGAGCGGTTGTTGATTGACGAAGTATTGGACCCACGTGACGCGCGGGACGACGCGCGTATCGACGATCACCAGGTGACGCTCGCGGTTGGCCGAGCGGCGTCCCACGCACCACTGAGGGTGTCATGAAGAAGGATCAACTGAAGCATTTGGAACAGCGACTGCGCGACGAGCGAGCCCGGGTGATGAAGGAGTTGGGCTACTACGACGACGCGTTCAACTCGACCCAGCAGAACTCCGACGGCGATCTCTCGTCCTACTCGTTCCACATGGCCGATCAAGGCACCGATACGATGGAGCGGGAGAAGCAGTTTCTGTTCGCCTCCCAGGAGGGTCGCTACCTCTGGCATGTGAACCAGGCCCTCCGGCGGCTGTACGCTGCTCCGGAGACGTTCGGGCGCTGCCATACCTGTGGCAAGGACATCAGCTTCGAGCGGCTCGACGCGTTGCCGCACGCCCGGCTCTGCATCGGGTGCAAGGAAAAGGAAGAGGATGAAAAACGGCGGTAGCTGGCATCGCGCCTTCTGGCCCTTGGCCCTGGTGTGGGTTGTGGCTGATTATGCCACCAAGCGGTGGGCCGAGTCCACGCTGACCCCGTACGGACCGGTGAATGTCCTCGGCGAGTGGTTTCGCTGGCGGCTTGCCTACAACCCGGGTGCGGCGTTCAGTCTGTCCCTCGGTCCCTATTCGCGGTGGATCTTCATGGTCATCGCGGCCGTGGCGGTGGTCGGGATTGCCTGGAAGGCCCGCGATGCTGATTGGAATGACAGGCTTCGGCAGATTGCCGCGGCGCTCGTCGTTGGCGGGGCCGCCGGGAATCTGATCGATCGGATCCGCGGGGCGGCCGGCGTGGTCGATTTCATCGACGTCGGCATTGGGATGACCCGGTGGCCGACGTTCAACGTCGCCGATATGGGAGTCAGTTGCGGGGCCGTCGCGCTCGCGATCTCGTTTTGGCTCGAGGATGCTCGGAAAGCAAAAGAAGCCGCCGTCACACCGTCGTCTCTCTGAGGAGTACCCCCTGATCACGATCGCCTTCTCCGTCGCGGCCCCCGCCACCGAGCGCCTCGATCGTTTTCTTGCCGATCAGCTCAGTCTGTCCCGAACCCAGGCCGCCCGACTCGTGGCGGCCGGCGCCGTCACCGTCAACGGCCTGGTGGCTCGCGCCTCCCGACTCCTCAGCCGGACGGAAGCGGTTGAAGTGGCGTTCGACGACGACGAGCCGCCTCGGGTTATTACCCCCCATCCCATCACGCTGGTGGTGGTGTTCGAGGACGAGCATCTCGCCGTGATCGACAAGCCGGCCGGGTTGGTCGTCCACCCGGCGCCGGGCCATTGGGATGACACCCTGGTCAACGCGCTGGTGGCCCGGGGCACTTCGCTCTCCGACGGCAGTGCCGGCCGGCCCGGCATCGTCCACCGGCTGGACCGGGACACCTCGGGGCTCATGGTCATTGCCAAGAGCGATCTGGCCCATCGGCGCCTGGGGGCCGCCATCGCGGCCCGGCAGGTCAAACGGACGTACGCCGTCCTGGCCTGGGGCCACCTCGACAGCCCCTTGGTCGAGGTGTCGGCCCCGGTCGGGCGCCACTCGACCGACCGGAAGCGGATGATCGTCCGCCCCGATGGCCGGCCCGCCCGGACCGATTTCCATCGGATTGCCCGGTTCGACGTCGCCGAACTGCTTCGGGCCGAGCTCCACACCGGACGGACCCATCAGATCCGGGTCCACCTCCAAGAGATTGGACACCCAGTGGTAGGCGACCGAGTCTACGGGGGCGGCGGCCCTCGCCGAATGACCGGCGCGAGCCGAGTTTTCGCGGAACGCCTGAACGCCCTGGTGGGCCGGCAGGCCCTCCATGCGGCCAGGTTGGCCTTTAAACACCCGGTCACCGCCGAGCTGCTATCCTTCTCGGCCGACTGGCCGTCCGACCTCCGACCAGCTCTGCAACTCGTTGCAGGGCAAGTTGATCCGGCCGATTGGCTGGCCTGTCTTGGGTTCGATGGGAGTCCTGGTGCCTGACGTGGCCGTCGGCAAGGTGGTGGCCTGTCGGATCGGCGGGCGCCAGTTCGCCCTCCCCGTATCGAGTGTGCGCGAAGTTTGCACGGGATTCAGTCTAGTCCGGGTGCCGGGAGTTGCATCCCCGGTCGAAGGCGTCGTGAACATTCGCGGTACCCTCGTGACCGTGGCCCGGGGCGCGGAGCTGTTTGACCTGCCCGGCGATGGTCCTGGGGTGTCGAAGGGGCTCGCGGTGTTGGGGGCCGTCGGGGGACGGATCGGGCTTGGCGTGGACGAAGTGCTTGACCTCGATACCGGAACGACCGGAATCGATTCGGTAGACATTGCATCCGTGCTCGGATCGGTATTCGACCGGCTCGGGTAAGCTCTGACTCAGGTCGCTGGAGGGGCCTGTGGCGCAAACTGTTCTGGTCTGCGATGACGCGATGTTTATGAGAACCATGATCGCCGATATCCTGCGTCAAGCGGGATTCGAGGTGGTCGGCGAGGCGGAAACGGGTGACCAAGCGGTCAGCAAGTATCGCGGACTCCGTGTACACGTTGTTCGCCTGGACCCAGGGCGGCTTCACGTTTGACGCCGGCGTGAAGCCCGAGTGGGAGGGCGAGCTCGATCGCATCAGCCCCGAAAATCTCCTTCTTGAAGGGGCCCGGCGGATCGACGAATGGACGTTGATCGAAAAGAAGATCCCGAGTTTCGACCTGGTGTTTGCCCTCGACCGCAACGCCTTGGCCAATGAATCGCTGGCGTTTACCGAAGCGCAGCGGCGAGTGCTCCCGCTGATTGACGGGGTCCGTGATACTCGTGAGGTCATCGAGGCCTCCGCGTTAGCCGATTTCGACGCCGGCCAGGCCCTGTTCGGGCTGATCACCGCGGGTTTGGCCCAACGCGTCGGCACATCATCGAAGACGACGCCGGCCCGGCTCCTCGAGGTCCAGATCGAAGAGCATCGCAATCTGGGCATTGCGTTCCTCCGCACCGACATGCTCGATGAGGCGGCCCGGGAGTTTCGTCGCGTCGTCGAGCTTCGGCCCTCCGAAGGCTCGGATCCGTTCCTCCTCGGCGTCATTGCGGAAGCCAGGCCCTGTGACCGAGTCGGCCGATTCGCTGCGCCGGGAAGTGGCGCTCCTCGAAACCAGCCTCGAGTTGGCAACGGCGGTGGCCAACCAGGAGGAATTGAAGCGTCGAATCATTGCCGTCTTCAAGGCAACGGACGCCGCGATCGCCGAGCTCCAGACCACCCGCGACAGGATCAAGGGTCTGGTCGACCGGTACAAACAGATTGGCGCCGAGGACGTCACCGGGCCGAAGTTGGCGGCAATCCGCCCGGAGACCCGAGCCGACCATTTGGGTGCGTCGACTTATATCGAGAAGGGCTGGTCGTTCATTGCTTTGGGCGATCACGCGGCCGCCACGCAGGCACTGACCCGGGCGTTGGAACTCGCCCCCGGAGATCTCCATGCCCAGACGTTGTTGGGGTGGGCCCAGATGCTCGACCTCAAATGCGACGAAGCGCTGGTCACCTTCTCCCGGGTGTCGGCCGAGGAGCCGGGCAACGCCCTCGCGCGCGTCAACGTGGGGTACATCTGCCTCCGAAAGCGAATCTTCGGCGAAGCGATCGAGCACCTCAGCCGGGTCGTCCGCCTCGGCAACGACCGGAAGGCCATTCGGTACGCCAATTACTACCTGGGACTCGGGTACCTCGAGCGCGAGATGGATCTCGACGCGGAGGCGTTCTTGAGCAAAGCGGTCTCGCTCGGCCCAAGTCTTGTCGAGGCGTATTACGACCTCGGGCGGGCTCAGTGGTTCGGCGGCAATCAATCCGGGGCCAAGGCCACTTGGAGCAAGGGCGCCACCGCGAATGGATTTGCACCTTGGTCAGTCCGTTGCCGCGAACTTCTGGAATCGGTCGAGCGTGGCGGCACCGTGCCGCGCGCTTCGGCTTCGGCCTGATCCTCGGCGGCGCCCGTCTCGGGGCGGCCCAAGCTGCCGGCACCGACAGCCTGAAAACGGTTGAGGTTGGACAAATCCGGGCGGCTGCTCTGCCGCGGGATCTCGATCTCGCGGTCGCGTTGGCCGAACAGGCCGATCGGCCCGCCACCTGGTATCGCCTGGGCCAGCGGTCACTCGGGCCGCTGGTGTTGGTCGTCGTCCGCGGCCAGGAACGGTTCAACGCCATTTCGCGGGGCCGAGTCCCGGGCTGGGGTGCCGGACTCGCCCTGCCGGCGGCCCGGTTCGTCCTCGTCCGAGCCGACGGTGACGATCCCTTTCGGGTCCTCCGACACGAACTCGCCCACGTCGCGTTGCATCAGGCCATTCGAGGCCGAGTGCCGCTCTGGTTCGACGAAGGGTACGCGGTCATCGCCGCTGCCGAGTTTAGCCGGTTCGACCGGCTGGCCTTGAATCTCACGGTGGCCCGCGGGAAGGTCCCGAGTCTCGATGCCCTCGCGGCTGGATTGCGCGGCAACCAATCGACGGCGGAGGCCGCCTATGCGCTCGCCGGCACCGCGGTGACCTTTCTGGAACGACGAATTCCCACCCGGTCGCTCGAACCGTTGATTGCCCGGCTGGCCGCCGGGGTGCCGTTCGACAGCGCCGTGATCCTCACGACCGGTCTTTCGACGGATCGGTTCGAGGAGGCCTGGCGCAAGGATGTCAAACGACGCTACGGCCTGGGCCTCTGGTTCTTGGGTGGCGGCGTCTGGGTTGTCGTCGCCCTGCTCCTCGGGGCGGGGTACTGGCTCCGTCGGGGCCGCGATCGGTCGCGCCGGGCCGCGCTGGACCTTGGGTGGGATGTGCCAAACGGTGACGCCATGGAGCGACGGCCAGCCGATCAGCCCAAAACTGACGACGAAGCTTGACCAACTGACCCTCCTGTCATATTCTCAAGCCCTTATGCACCAAACGGATGCGCCCCCCAATACTCGTCGAGGCCTGCTCGGCCCGCGGAACCTCATCGTTTTGGCGATGGCGGTCGGGTGTCTGGTCGTCGGTTATATGGTATTGTCGGCAGGCAAGCCAAGCCTCGCGGCCGTCTTGCTCGTCATCGGGTATTGCGTACTGTTCCCCTTGGCTATCGCGTTGTAGCAGTCCGGTGCGGGCCGTTCTCCCGTGCATGGATGGCGTGAAAACGCGTCTCCATGGATGCCGTAGTCACAGCAGATCTCTCGTGCCCGCTCGGGCGAATAGCTCAGCTGGTTCAGAGCGCCTGCCTTACACGCAGGATGTCGGGGGTTCGAATCCCTCTTCGCCCATGTTCCGTCGCCAACTCTGGCGGCGGATCCGCCACCCGGACCCGGGTGACCTCGTAGGGAGGTTGTCAAGAATGCGTTTCCGTGTTTCTCCCCTCGTGCTTGGTCTTCTGACGGCCGCTGCCGTCGCGCCGACGCACGCCCAATTGCGGGCGAGCCGCCCGCCGACAGCGCCGAAAAACCTGCCGCGTCTGTTGATTGCGAATCCGCATTCGTTTCAGGCCGCGGACTCCGCGGCCGCGGTCCGGGTCGGCACCGGGATGCGGGAGAAGATCGAAGGCGTCGCGGACAAGTGGTACAACACGATTCAACGCACTCAGATGAACGATGCGTTGATTCAATACGGCTACCCGCCGGATGCCGTGCTGCCGCCGTTGGTCGCCCGCCAACTCGGCACCCAGCTCCAGGCCCGGGCCATCGTGGTCGGCACGTTGAGCCGCGGTGAGGGTGGGCGGGTCAGCATTGAGGTGCGACTGCTGGCCGGCAATGACCAGACGGGGCACATGGCCTCGATGACTCAGGCCACGGGCCAGAGCTTCGAGGATTTTGGTGGTAAGCTCGGCGAGTCGCTTCGGGGCGCTTTCAACGCGCTCCAAGAATCCAAAAATTGCGACGATTTGGCGGCCACCCAAGGGGACAAGGCAATCGGAGCGGCCACCAAGGCCCTTAAGGTCCAGCCGAATCACGGCCCCGCCGAACTCTGCCTCGCGAAGATTGGAATCGCCAAGAAGGCGCCGGCCGATCAGATCATCGGCCACCTCAGAAATGCCTCGCTCGGCGACCGGTTGAGCGTCGAGGTGCTCGGCGGTTTGCTCGGACAGCATCAAGCCAGAGGCGACACCGTCAACGTCCTGGACTCGTACCGCCAACTGATCTTGGTGGCCCCGAACAACCAGAAGGTCGTCGAAGAGGCCATCCGATACTTCATTGCCGCCGGCAAGTCGGACCTCGGCGAGCAGATCGCTCAGGACGCCATTGGGCGGGACCCGTCCAACCCCGATATGCACAACCTGCTGGCCACGGCGTGTCTGGTGCAGGACAAAGCGGAAAAGAACCTCTGCGCCATCAAGGCCATGGAAATGGTATTCACGCTCGATACCGCCAAGGCCGACACGTTCAATCTGGCGAAGGTGCTGTACGTCGCCTCGCGTGACTCGTCGAACGGAGCGATCTACGTCAAGTGGGGCGAGTTCGCGGCGAAGAAGTTCCCGACCAATGCGTCGCTCCTCAATGAGCTCGTCAAGGGCTACGAACTGACCGGCCCGGTGGACAGCGCCGTCGCCGTGACTCGGCGGCTGATCGTGGTCGACAAGGTCGACATGAGCCCGGTTATTCGGTCGGTCCGGGCCTTGCTCAAGGAGAAGCGGTTCCGAGAGGCCACTGAGCTCGGGGCGCTGGTCGAACAAAACGGCCAGGACAATGACAAGGCGAATCTCGGGAGCGTCCTGGCCCAAGAGGCCGGCCTTCCGATCCTCCAGACCCAGCCGATCGATTTCCCGCTGGCGGCCGAGATCGGGAAAAAGGCAGCCGGCCTGCTCCGGCCGGGTGGTCGGGCCCACCAACTGGCCAGCTACGTCCTGGGCTTCGGCCTGCTCGGCCAGGTGCCGACCAAAGACACTGATGTCGTCAACACCAAGAGTTGCGATGCTGTGAGTATTCTCGATGCCTGGATTGTCGAGACGAAGGCCGCGTTGACAGCCGGACAGCCGATTCAGCCCGAGGTGGTCGGGCAGCGGATCCAGGCCCTCGATGCCGGATACGGGCCGCGGATCGCGCAAATGAAGAAGGCCTATTGTAAGGGCAACTGAGCGGTTCTATATTCCGCGGCTCGTAAGGACTTTGGGGCTGTAGCTCAGCTTGGTTAGAGCGCCGCACTGTCACTGCGGAGGTCGCGGGTTCGAGCCCCGTCAGCCCCGTTTCCCGGGTTCCAATCACCCCGTCTCGTCCGAGGCGGGGTGATTGCTTTGAGGCCACCGTGACCATTCCTTCGTTCCACGAGCCCGTCTTGGGCGCCGAATTGCTGGCCATGGTTGGCGGGGCCAGGCGTGTCGTCGACGGCACCTTGGGCGATGGCGGTCACGCCGGCTTGTTCTGGGCCCGGGGGGCCACCGTCCTGGGGATTGATCGCGATCCCGTGGCCTTGACCAGGGCCCGGCACCGCCTGGGAGACGAGCGAGTTACCTACCTGCTCGGGAGCGCGTTCGACTCCGAGACCTTGACCGAGATTGGCCGATTCGGCCCCGACCTGATTCTACTCGACCTGGGCGTCTCGTCCCGACAACTCGACGATGATGGCCTCGGATTTACGTTCCGGCCCGGGGCCCCCCTCGACATGCGAATGGCCCGCGCCGGAACCACCGCCGCCGATCTGTTGGCCGAAGCGAGCCAAGCCGAGTTGACAACATGGTTGGCCGACTACGGAGACGAACCCCGGGCCCGTCGGCTGGCAACCGAGTTGGTCCGGCGGCGGGGCACCCGTCCGTTCCTCGTCAGCGATGACTTGGTCAACGCCATCCGGGCGGCGTTAGGTCCCCGAAGCGGCCCGGCCGACTTTGCCCGAATTTTCCAGGCGTTTCGCATCGCCGTCAACGACGAACTCGCCGGCCTCGCCGCCGCGCTGCCTCGGCTGCGAGACCTCTCGGCCGCCGGTGGGGCTGTGGCCGTGATTAGTTATCATTCCGGCGAAGATCGCCTGGTCAAGAACGCCTTTCGGGATTGGAGTCAAGCCTGCATTTGCCCACCCACCCATCCGCGCTGTGTCTGTCGGGGTCGGCCCCTTGGCCGCTTGGTCACCAGGCGTCCGGTCGGCGCCGGCGAGGACGAGATTCGGCTCAATCCGCGGGCCCGGAGCGCCAAGCTTCGGGTCTTCGAGCGGACTGATGGCGCGCCGAGCTAAGGCCCGCGGGCGCTACTGGCTGGCCTTCTGGTTGGTCGGGTTCTTCGCCGTCGCGGTCACCGTTCTGCTCCGCCAGACGGCCTCCTATGATGTCGCCGCGCGGCTCCGCGAGCTCAAGAAAACCCGGGGCGGGCTCGAAGCCCTCCACGCCCAGACCGAACGGCGGATTCAAGTGGCCTCGACCGCGCAGGTCTTGCTCCCCAAGGTCGCCCGCCTCGGACTGGCCGTACCGCCCGATACTGCGATGACGATTCTGATGATGGGCGATTCGACCGTTGACGGGCGGAACCGGTAGTATGGCCAAGCCGGAAACCCGCATTCAGGCGATTCAGGTCGGGCTCCTGATCGGGGCGTTGGCGCTGGCCGGGCGGGCTGGTTATCTCCAGCTGGTCCGGGGCGGGGACTACGCCAAGCGGGCGGCGCGCCAGCGCACGGAACACAAATATCTCGAGGCACCCCGCGGGGTTATCTACGATCGGGGGGGGACACCGCTGGCGACCTCGCTCGAACGGTATCATGTCACCATTGCGGCCGAACAAGTCAAAGATAAGCCCACCCTCCTCAGAGTTTTCCGGTCGGACATCGGCGGAAAGTCCGACCGATTGGCGGCGGCGTTGCGCTCGGACGAGCCGTTCTATGCTCACGGGCCGTACACCGCCGGCCAAGTCCGCCGGTTGCGAGAGATCCGGGGCGTGCATCTGGCGCCGATCTACCGCCGGGAATACCCCTCGGGTCCGCTGGCCCGGCCCCTGATTGGCTCGCTCACGGCCGACAGCTCCTCGGGCGCAACGGGCCTCGAGCGCTTTCTTGATTCACTCCTCCAAGGCCTCCCTGGCGAAACCGTGCTGCTCAAAGACGCCAGCGGCCGAACCTACGAATCGCCGGGGCGGGTCGTTCGGCTCCCGACGCGGGGTCACGACGTGATTCTGACCATCGACAAAGAGTTGCAGGAAATCGCCGAAGGTGGCTTGGCCGCCGCGTTCGAGGCGTTTCATCCCAAACGTGGGGACGTCATCTTTCTCGACCCCCGGACCGGTGAGATCCTGGCCGCCGCGTCGCGGGAGGTCACCGACGATGGGCAGCCGATGGCGAGCGCATCGTACTTTACCAGTGCCTTCGAGCCGGGCTCGACAGCCAAGCCCCTGACCGCCGCGGCGCTGCTCGAGTTGGGTTTGGTGGATGGCGACGATACGGTCTCCCCCGAGAATGGCCGATGGCCCATGCCGGGGCGGAGCAAGCCGATCGTGGATGACCATCCCCAGAAGATTCCGGTGACGTTGGCCCGGGCGATTCAGGTTTCCAGCAATGTGGCCATGGCGAAATTCTCGACCCGGCTCACACCGGCCCAACATTATGACGCGCTCCGCCGCTTCGGCCTTGGGTCGCCGACGGGGGTGGAGTTTCCGTTTGAAGAGCCCGGCGTCCTGCCGGGTGCCCATACCTGGCGGGCCGGCGGGACCGGCCCGAGCACGGCGATGGGGTACGCGCTCATGGTCACCCCGGTTCAGTTGGCGGCCGCCTACGCCGCGCTGGCCAACCAAGGGCACCTCTTGGTGCCCGCGATCGTCAAGGCGATCCGCCGCCCGGACGGGGAAATCATCTACCAGCACCGGCCGACGGTAGTGCGGAATGCTGTGTCGGCGGAAGTGGCCGCCAAACTGCGGCAATTCCTCGCCCTGTCCGCCGCCGATTCGGGGACCGGAGGACGGGCCCAGGTCAAGGGATCGGTGTTAGGCAAGACCGGGACGGCCAAGCTGGTCGAAAACCGTCAGTACACCAACAAACACGCCGCCTCGTTTGCCGGCATGTATCCGGCCCGGGCCCCTCAACTGGTGTTCGTCGTTCGGATCGAAGACCCGCAGGGAGCCTATTCCGGCGGCTTGGTGGCGGCCCCGCTGGTCGGCGATATGCTGCGCCAGGCCCTCGCGGCCCGGCGAACGACCTTGGACCGAGCCATACTGGCGGAGTCACGGATTGAACGTCCCGAACCCCGGTCGGAGGTCGTCAACCGCGGTGACGTCAAATGGGTCGGACTCCCGCTCCCTCCTGCCGGGCCGACGCCGGGCCGGATCGCGGAGATTCCCGATGTGGTCGGTCAGTCGGTCCGGGCGGCGGCGGTGGCGCTGCACCGCCGAGGGTTTCGAGTCCGCCTTGAGGGCCGGGGTACCGTGGTCCGGATGTCTCCAGAGCCCGGTGACTCCTTGAGCACGGGCATGGTGGTCACAGTCACCGCCGCGCCGGAACGTCCCTCATGACCCCGATGCCGCCCGATCCCGCCGAATTGCTCGCGGCGCTCCGAGCCGAGTCGTTGCTGGTCGCCGCCCCACCGCGGCTTCCGGCCCTGGCGCGTATCACGACTGACAGCCGTTCGGTCGAGCCCGGAGGCATCTTCGTGGCGGTCCGGGGGTTAGAGGCCGACGGGCATCGTTTTCTCGCCGCGGCCGTGGCCGCCGGCGCTGGGGTCGTGGTCGTGGAGCGGCCATCCGGTCTGGCCGTAGCCGAGATCGTCGTGACGGATGGCCGCCGTGCGGCGATCGCCCTGGCCCGCGCCTGGTATGGCGATCCGGGCCGCCGGCTCTCGCTGGTCGGGGTGACGGGTACCAGCGGGAAGACAACGACCACGCTGCTGGTGCGGCACCTGTTGAACGAGCGGGGAACCGCCGGCAGCATCGGGACCCTCGGGGCCTTCGACGGATCGGACCGGCCGATCCGTTCAACAGCCGGCTCGCTGACCACGCCGGGTCCCGTCGATCTGCAGGCCACGCTCGCCGGCCTCGTTAGCGCGGGCGTCGACCGGGTCGCGATGGAAACGTCCTCGCACAGTCTTGACCAGGGGCGGCTCGACGGCCTCCGGTTCGATGGGGCGGTGTTCACCAATTTGTCGCGGGAACACCTCGATTATCACCGGACCATGGACGAGTACCGCCTCGCCAAGCTCAAGTTGTTCGACTATCTCGCTCCCGGCGGAATCGCGGCGGTGAACGGCGACGATCCGGCGTGGGCGGGCCTCGAGGCTAGGCCGAAGGTCCTGACGTTCGGGCTCCGGCCAGGAGCATCGGTGCGCGCCGAGGCGGTTCACCTCGGACCGGTCTCGAGCCGGTTTACCCTGACCGGTCGGTTTGGCACGGCCGAGCTCGAATTGCCGTTACCCGGTGAATTCAACGTGTCGAACGGGCTCGGGGCGGCCGCGGTCGCCCTCGGCCTTGGGATTGACATTCGGTCGGTGGCACGGAGGTTGGCCGCCGCGCCGCAGATCCCCGGGCGGATGGAGCGGTTGGTCGAACGGCCGTTCGTGGTGCTCCGCGACTACGCCCACAAACCCGACGCGCTCGAGCGGGTCCTCCGCACGCTCCGTCCGCTGACGACGGGCCGGCTGATCGTGCTGTTCGGCTGCGGCGGCGCCCGGGACACCGGGAAGCGCCCGATCATGGGACGGATCGCCGCCGACCTCGGCGATCTGATCGTGGTTACGTCGGACAACCCGCGGACCGAGGATCCCGAACGAATCATCGACGACATCCTGGCAGGTATTCCGGCTGGAGCCACGGTGCGCCGGATCCCGGACCGGCGGGCGGCGATCCAGTGGGCGCTAGGTGAGGCTCGGCCCGGCGACACGCTGCTGTTGGCCGGGAAGGGCCACGAGACCTACCAGATTATCGGGACCGAGTCGGTCCCGTTCGACGAACGGACCATCGTGGCCGACGCGCTCAGGGGTTCGTGATGCGATGGACCGATGAATCGGTTCGGATCGCCCTCGGCCTTGGCTCCGGTGAGTCGAGTATCGGCTACAGTGGCGTGGCGACCGACACCAGGCAGATCGGGCCGGGCGCGTTGTTCGTGGCCCTCGAGGGTGAGCGCTTCGACGGCCATGCGTTCCTCTCCGAGGCCCAGGCGGCCGGCGCCACCGCGGCCGTGGTTCGCCGGAGCACCGAGCCGGTCGGGGGGCTCCGGCTCTATGAGGTGGACGACCCCCTCCGGGCGTTCGGATGGCTCGCTCGTCACCGGCGGCGGCAGTGTCCAGGACCGGTGGTTGCGGTAACCGGCACCAACGGCAAGACGTCGACGAAGGAAATGCTCGCGGCCATGCTCGGCACCCGGTACCGGACCCATGCCACCCGTCTGAACCTGAACAACCTGGTGGGCGTGCCGCAGACGATTCTTGAATGCCCGGAGGGAATCGAGGCCATGGTGGTAGAGGCCGGGGCGAACCGGCCGGGCGAAATCGCCCGATACCGGGAGATCATCGAGCCGGACATCGCGGTCATCACCAACGTCGACGCCGGCCATCTCGAGGGGTTTGGATCGCTGGCGGGGGTCCTGGAAGAAAAGCTGGCTCTGGTACGGGACGTTCCGTTGGCGATCGTCGGCGTCGACAATCCGGATCTGGCAGCCGGCGCCCGACCAGTGGCCCGGCGGGTTGTCACCGCGGGGCTTTCGGGTGCCGATGTGGTGCCCGATCAGGTTGTGGTCCAACCGAGTGGCCGGCCACGGGTCACGGTGGGCGAGGTCAGTTTTACCGTGGCCCAGTACGGGCTTCATCAGGCCAAGAACGCCATGCTGGCCTGGGCGGTTGGCCAGGCCCTGGGTTTGCCGCCGACCCGGGTGGCGCGGGCGCTCGAATCGTTTACTCTTCCGGCTGGCCGCGGCGACGTGGCCGAGCACGGTCGCCTGACGATTTTCAACGATTCCTATAACGCGAACCCAGCTTCGTTCCGGGCTCTGGTAGATCTCGTTCGGTCGATGCGGGCCGGCCGGCGGCTGGTGTTCGTGGCGGGCACCATGCGCGAACTCGGGACCCAGTCCACGGCGGAGCATGTTGCGATTGCCGATGCTCTGGCGGCGCTCGATCCCGAAGTGCTCGCGGCGGTTGGAGAATTCGTCCCGGCGCTCGAGCGTCACCGGGCCCAGTTCGGCCCTCGACTGGTGACGGCGGTGGATGCGGTTGCCATTGGTCCGCTGGTGGCGGAGCGGCTCCGGGGCGACGAGCTCGTGGTGCTCAAGGGTTCCCGCGGCGTACGGCTGGAACGGATCATCCCTGACCTGGTGGGTCGCGCGGCGACCTAGAGTCGAGTCCAATGCTTTATCATCTGTTGGCCCCGTTGGGCCGCGACCACATCCTGTTCAATCTCTTCAACTACATCAGCTTCCGTGCTGCCGGCGCGGTCGTTACCGCCTTGGTCATGTCGTTTTGGCTCGGCCCGATCATCATTCGCCAACTGACCGAGCACAAGGTCGGCCAGGTGGTGCGACCCGGGCTTCTTGCCTCGCACGAGGCCAAGCGGGGCACCCCGACGATGGGGGGACTCATCATTCTCCTGGCCACTGTGGTGCCGACCCTGCTCTGGGCCCCGTTGACGAATCGATTCGTGGTGGTGGCCATCTTAGCCACGCTCTGGACCGGGGCGATCGGTTTCCTGGACGACTACCTGAAGGTCGTTCAGGGGAAACCCCGGGGCTTGATTGCCCGCTGGAAGCTGGTGGGCCAGTGCAGCTTCGGCATCGCGCTGGGCTTATACCTGTGGCTTCAGCCGGTCGTCCCGGAAACGACGTTGCCGTCGACGGCGACGGTCCTGCCGTTCGTCAAATACACGGTGGTGCTGTTCCTGCCGCTGGTGTACGTCGGGTTCGTCACGTTGGTGGTCACGGGTACCAGCAACGCGGTCAACATGACCGACGGATTGGACGGCCTGGCCACGGGCCTGACCGCCATTGCCGCCGGCGCGTTCGCGTTCTTTGCCTACATATTCGGCCGCGTCGACATGACCTCCTACCTCAACTTCTACTATCTGCCAGGGGCCGGCGAGCTCACGGTGTTTTGTGCCGCGTTGATGGGTGGGGCAATCGGTTTTCTCTGGTTCAACGCCCACCCCGCCCAAGTCTTCATGGGGGACACCGGAAGTCTCGCCATCGGCGGGGCCCTTGGGACCGTGGCGATTCTGCTCCGGGCCGAGTTCCTGCTGTTGATCATCGGCGGGGTGTTCGTCGCCGAGCAAATGTCGGTCATTCTCCAGATGGGTGTCTACAAGTTCTACAAACGGACCCGGGGCCGGGAGTATGCGGATGCCCACCGGGTCTTCCGCATGGCGCCGCTTCATCATCACTTCGAGAAGAAGGGTTGGGCGGAAACCCAGGTCGTGGTGCGGTTCTGGATCGTCGGCCTCCTCTGTGCCCTGGTCGCGTTCGCGACCCTCAAGATTCGTTAGGCACGTCCGGTGTTCGGGATCGACCTTCGGGGTGAGGTGGCCGTCGTCGGTTTGGGCCGGAGCGGGTCCGCCGCCACCCGGTTGCTATGCCAAGCCGGGGCCCGGGTCTATGCGTCAGACGGGGGCCGCGGGCTCGGCCTCGAGGCCACCGCCGCCGCCCTTCGGGTGTTCGGCGCGGCGGTCGACGTCGGGAGCCATGATCTCGACCGGATTCGGCGGGCCAGTGCCGCCGTCCTGTCGCCCGGGGTGCCGCCCGACGCACCGCCGGTGGTCGTGGCTCGGGAGGCGGGGATCCTGGTGCTGGCCGAGGCCGAACTCGGGCTCCGGGCCTTGGGACCGGAGGTCCGGTTTGCGGCGGTGACCGGCACCAACGGCAAGACGACGACTACGAGCTTGGTGGCCCACCTCCTGACCTCCGCCGGTCTTTCCGCCCGGGCCGTGGGCAACATCGGCACGCCGGTGTCGGAGATCGCCCTGGCCGCCGAGCGGCCGGCGGTGCTCGCGGTCGAGCTATCGAGCTTTCAGCTGCACGACATGCCGACCCTTCGTCCGACGGTCGGCGTGCTGACCAACCTGGCTCCCGACCACCTCGACCGTTACCCGACCATCGACGCCTACTACGGCGACAAGATGCGGCTGGTCGCCAACGCCACCCGAGACTCGTTGTGGATCACCAACGAGGATGACCCGGCGTCGGCGGCGTGGTTTGGGTCACCCAAGGGCCGGCGGCGCCGGTTTTCGATTCGGGGCCGGAGCGACGGCTGGTACGATCGTGAGCGGGACTGCCTGAAACTCGGCGACGTCGTGATCGTCGAGCGGTCCCGGTTGCCGTTGTTGGGCGACCACAACGTGGCCAACGCGCTGGCCGCCGCGCTGGCCGCCCATGGGTTGGGCGCCTCGGTGGCTGCCATTGGCCGGGGCTTGGAAACCGCCCCGAGGCTGGCGCACCGGATCGAGCCGATCAGGGAGGTGGGGGGCGTCCTGTGGATCAACGACTCCAAGGCCACCAACATTTCGTCGACCGAGGTGGCCGTGGCGGCGATGCAGCGGCCCTTCGTGCTGCTCTTGGGCGGCCGGCACAAGGGCGAGCCGTACGACCGCCTGGCCCCGTTGCTGGACCGGTGCCGGGCCGTCGTCGCCTTTGGGGAGGCGCGCCCGGTAATTGTCGGGGACCTCGGGGGATTGGTCCGGGTCGAACAAGCGACGACGTTCGAGGAGGCCATGGGCATCGCGGGTGCTCAGGCCGCTCCGGGTGATGTAGTGCTGCTGTCACCGGCGTGTTCCAGCTACGACCTGTTCGCCAACTACGAGCAACGGGGCGCCCGGTTCCGGGCCCTCGTGGAGGCCATGTGACCCGTCCCGCCTTCGACCATCCCGCCGATCACCGGTGGGAGACCCGGTTGATCGTGGTCCTCGCTGCCGTCCTGACGGTGTTTGGTCTGGTCAGCCTGTACTCGGCGGCCACCTTCCAGGCCGGCGCGTTCCGGGAAGTCTTGAAGCAGCTCACCGCAGCCGGGGCGGGCGGGGTCGCGTTGTTGATCGCCGCGGGGATCGACTACCGCCGGTGGACCCGCGCCGCCTGGTGGCTCCTGGGACTGACGGTGGTGTTGCTGATTGCCCTGTTGATGCCGGGGGCGGCGGTCATCAACGGGTCTCGCCGGTGGATCAGCGTGGCCGGCGTCGGGTTCCAGCCCTCGGAGTTGGCCCGGTTCTCGATCGTGGTGTGGGCCGCGATGATCGCCGCGAAAAAAGGCGACACGATCGGGCAGTTCACAATGGGCGTCTTCCCGGTGCTTTTGGTCACCGGCTTCGTGGCGCTGCTGGTGCTCGCCGAACCGAATCTCTCGATCGCCACGATCATCGGGCTGCTCGGGGGCGTGGTGCTGTTCACCGCCGGCGCCCGGATCGGCCAGTTTTTGCTGGTCACGGTGGTGGCCGTCTTTTTGGCCGTGGGCTCGATCATGGCGGTCCCGTATCGGTTCACCCGGGCGAAGTGCTGGCTCGGCCTCGCCACCGATTGCGCCACCGGGACGAACTATCAGCTCGACCAAGCCACCAAGGGATTCGCGTCGGGCCGGTTGCTGGGCGCGGGGTTCGGGGAGGGACAGCTCAAGTTGGAGTATCTCCCGTACGCCACCAATGACTTCCTGTTTTCAACGATCGGAGAGGAGTGGGGATTTCTCGGCGTGCTCTTCGTCCTTGCCCTCTTCGTCCTGTTCTGCTGGCTCGGGTTCCGGATTGCCCGCACCGCACCCGATCCCTTCGGGCAGTATCTCGCCACCGGCCTCACCGCGTCGGTTGGGCTGACGGCTCTGATGCACATGGCCGTGAACGTCGGGTTGATGCCGACGACCGGCGTCACCCTTCCGTTCATGTCGGCGGGCCGGTCGAGTTTGATGGTGACCCTGGTGTCGGTCGGGGTGATCGTCAGTGTGGGGCGGATGCGGGGGCGCCTGGGCCCGCCGTGACCGCGACGAAGACCGTGATGATCGCGGGCGGCGGAACCGGCGGCCATCTGATGCCTTCCCTGGCCATCGCCGAAGCGCTCCGGGCCCGGCACCCGGGGTGGCGGATCGTGTTGGTTGGCGCCACCCGCGGCGTGGAGGCCCGGTTGCTTCCCGAGCGGGCCTTTCCGTTCCATCTCCTGCCGTTCGAACCGATCTACCGCCAGCAGTGGTGGAAGAACCTGCGATGGCCGGCGTTGGCGGTCCGGCTGATTCGGCTGGTCGGCGAACTCCTCGACCGCGAACATCCCGACTTGGTGTTAGGCACCGGCGGCTACGCGTCGGGTCCGGTCGTCTGGGCGGCGGCTCGCCGGGGGCTCCCGACGGCGATTCTAGAGCAGGACGCATTCCCCGGCTTGGTCACCCGGTGGCTCGCCCCGCGCGTCCGGGAGGTGTATCTCGGCGCACCAGAGGCGGCGGCGGCGTTGAAGCCCGGCCCCCGCACCCGAGTGGTGTTGACCGGGAGCCCGATCGTACCGCCCTCCTTCGAGCGTCAAGCCGCGGCCCGCGCCGCGCTCCACATTACTCCCGGTCGGGCCGTCGTCGTCGTGATGGGCGGGAGCCAGGGCTCGCTCGCGATCAATCGGATGATTGCCGAATGGCTCGGGCAGGGCGGGGCGGATCGCCTAACGCTGCTCTGGGCCGCCGGTACGGCCACCTTTCTTGACTTCCGCCATCTCCATGCGCCCCCTCACGTGCAGGTCGTGGCGTTTCTCGATCCGGTGGCCGACGCCTACTCCGTGGCCGATCTGGTCGTCTGCCGGGCCGGGATGATGACGATCGCCGAGGTGGCCGCCTGGGGCGTGCCCAGCCTCTTGATTCCGCTCCCGACCGCGGCCGCCGACCATCAGACCAAGAACGCCGCCGCCATGGCCGGGGCCGGGGCGTCGGTCATGCTGGGCCAGACCGGGCTCGACTCGGCGATGCTCGGGCGGACCATTGCCGAGTTGCTTGGCGACCGGCCCCGCCTCAACCGAATGGCCGCCGCCGCCAGGCAGCGAGGCCGGCCCGGGGCGGTCGCGGAGATCGTCGCCGCCCTGGAACGGCTACTCGCGTCCTGATCCGGTCTTTCCCAAGCCTAGGCGCTACCTTAGATTAGCCCATCAGGCATGAACCTATTTCTTCAGTCCGATTCAGGTCCACTCCACTTCGTCGGTATTGGCGGCGCGGGGATGAGTGCGCTCGCCTTGGTGGCCCTCCGCCGCGGCGTGAAGGTGACCGGGTCGGACTCCGACATCAGCGGCGTTGGGGAAATGGTGGCCGCCGGCGCGGAGGTGCGGGCGGGCAGCGCCGTCGAGCTGATCCACCGGACTACCACCGTCATCGCCAGCGCCGCCATTCCCGCCGATCACCCCGATCTGGTTCGGGCCCGCCAGCTCGGGATTCCAATGGTTTCGCGGAAGGACGCGCTCGCCGGCCTCATCGGCTCGGCCACCTGCGTGGCCATCGCGGGCACTCACGGAAAGACGACGACGACGGTCATGGCCACCGAGGCGCTCGCCGCCGCCGGCCTCGACCCGACGGGATTGGCCGGTGGGCGGGTGCCCGATTGGGGTGGCAACGCCCGGCTCGGTGGGACCGACCTCTTCGTGGTGGAAGCCGATGAATACGACCAGGCGTTCCTGACGCTCCGCCCGACCATCGCGGTGGTCAATAACGTCGAGCCCGATCATTTGGAGTGCTACGGCTCCGTCGAGGCGATGGAGGCGGCCTACGTGACGTTTGCGGGGCGGGCCTGCCGAGTCCTGGTCGGGAATGACGGGCCGGGTTCCGACCGGGTCGCCGCCCAGCTGGAGGCGGGCTCGGTCTGGCGCTTCGGTCCCGGCGCGCCAGACCTCGGCGTCGACATTCGGCGGCAGTCCGCCGCCGGGACCGAGGCGGCGGTGAGGTTTCCCGACGGGGTCGAGATCACCGTTGAGTTGACGGTGCCCGGGGTTCACAATCTCCGGAACGCGACGGCGGCGTTAGGTGTGGTCGGGGCGCTCGGCGGCGACCGGGAACGGGCGGCGGCGGCGCTCGGACGGTTCACCGGCGTGGGCCGCCGGTTCGAACGGGTGGGCGAGGTGGGCGGCGTCACGGTGATCGACGACTACGCCCACCATCCCACGGAACTGGTGGCCACGCTCGGGGCGGCGCGCCAGGCGTTTCCGGGCCGGCGGCTGGTGGCCGCGTTTCAGCCCCACCTATTCAGCCGCACCGCCCTGCACAGTGACGCCATGGGCGCCGCGTTGGCAGCCGCCGATGTGGCCGTCGTCACCGACATCTACCCGGCGCGTGAAGCTCCGATCCCCGGGATTACCGGCTCCTTGGTGGCGGAGGCGGCTATTCGCCGCGGCGTTCGAGTGATCTACCAGCCAATCCGGGCGGACGTGGCCGAGACCATCCGAGCGGTGCTCCAGCCGGGCGATGTGCTGATCACCCTTGGGGCAGGCGATATTACCCGGGTCGGCCGTGAGCTGTTGCCGGTCCTGGCATCCGGATGAGACGGTGGTGGGTGGCCGGGTCGGTGGTTTCGGTGGCCGTGCTGTGGCTCCTCGGCCCGTCGGCGCTTCGGAAGCTGGAGATCTTCCGGGTTCGGCGGGTTGAAGTGCTGGGAGCCCGGTACCTGAGTGCCGCTGAGGTGACCCGGGCGTTGGCGCTCCGCCCGGCGGCCAGCGTCTTCGACGAGACCGCACCGCTGGCGGCCCGCGCCCTGGCAATCCGCGGCGTTCGGTCCGCGGTGGTCCGGACTCGACTCCCCGGAACACTCGAAGTCGAGATCGAGGAGTTCGAGCCGGTGGCACTCGCCCCGATCGACGGCAAGTTGACCCTAGTGGATCGACGTGGACGGTCATTACCCTTCGACCCGACTCGGGCCGGCACGGACTTGCCGGTGGCCGAGGCCGATCCGGCGGTGGCCGCCCTGATCGACCGGGTCCGGGATGCCGACCCCGGGTTTTTTGGAGCGGTCACCTTGGCCAGCCGGGAGCGAAATGTGATCGTGGTTGAAACCGCCCGCCATCGAGTGTTGTTTCGGGTTGGGGCATCGATCAAGGACATCCAGGCAGCCGGCGCGGTCATCGCGGAAGTGGTTCGCCGCCGAATGGCGGTGACCGAGCTTGATGCTCGGTTCGAAGGTCGGGTTGTCGTGCGGGGGAGGCGGGGATGACCGGAACTACCCAGCGGCTGGTAGCCGCACTCGATCTGGGGTCAACCCGGGTGATCGCGACCATCGGTGAAGTTACCGGCGACCCGCGGTCCCCCGGGGTTCGGGTCTTAGGTGTCGGCTCCGAACGGTCCACTGGGCTCCGGCGGGGCGTGGTGCGCGACATCGAAGAAACGACCCGGGCCATCGTTCGAGCCCTCAAGGACGCCCAGCTGATGGCCGGGGTGGAGGTGGGGACCGTCTACGTCGGCATTGCCGGCGAACATGTCGCGGGCCGCCTCTCGCACGGTGTGGTGTCCGTCACCGGAAATGAAATCCGGACCGCGGACGTGGCCCGGGTCAACGAAGTGGCCGCCAACATCGCGTTCAGCCGCGATCACGAGTTGCTCCATGCGGTGCCGCAGGACTACTTGGTGGATCAGCAGGGCGGGATTGCCGATCCGATCGGCATGATCGGTTCCCGGCTCGAAGCGCAAGTGTATTTGGTGACGGTCCTTTCGAGCGCCGTGGTCAATCTTCAGAAGTGCATCGAGAAGGCCGGCTTCCGGGTCGGAGAATTCGTCCTTGAGCCGCTGGCCGCTTCGCTGGCGGCGCTGAGCCCGGACGAGCGGGAGCTCGGCGTGGCGGTGGTCGAACTCGGGGGCGGCTCCACCAACCTCTCGGTATTCCAGAACGGGAAGATCTGCCACACCGCCTCGCTGATGTTCGCGGGCAGTCATGTCACCAACGACATCGTGCACGGCCTGCAAGTGACCCAATCGGAAGCGGAGAAGCTCAAGGAACGGTTCGGCGCGGCCTACGAACCGCTGGTTCCCGACAGCGACACGATCGAGTTGCCCTCTGGGCCCGGTCAAGCGCCCCGGTCGGCCCATCGACGCGTCCTCGCCCATATCATGCACATGCGGCTCCAGGAGATCCTGGAACTGGCCCTCGATGAGTTGACCCGAACCGGGTTCCGCCAACGGCTGGCGGCCGGGGTGGTCCTCTCAGGCGGAGGCGCCCAGGCGGCGGGTATCGTGGAACTCGCCCGGGAAGTCTTGGCGCTCCCGGTCCGGGTGGCCGAACCAGCCAACGGGTTGAGCGGATTGGCCGATCGGATGGCCACCCCCCGGATGACGGTTTCGGCCGGACTCTTACTGTACGGCGCCAAACAAGTCTTGCAGAGTGGCGGGTTCGGGATGGCCGCGCGCCGATCGCCCGCCGTTGAAAAAATGATCGGTCCCGTCAAACGTTGGTTACAGGATTTCTTTTAAGATCGAGAGGACAGAGGCCATGACCTTCCGGATCGAAGAGCCACCGGTCCAAAATGCCCGGATGAAAGTCATCGGGGTTGGCGGTGGGGGCGGGAACGCCGTCAATCGGATGATTGAAGAGCACCTGGTCGGGGTCGAGTTCGTCTCGGTCAATACCGACGCCCAGGCGCTGGTGAGCAACCGGGCCGACGTGAAGGTCCAGATCGGCAAGAAGCTCACCCGGGGACTCGGAGCGGGCGCGCGGCCGGAGATCGGCCGCCA
Source organism: Gemmatimonadota bacterium (assembly GCA_009692115.1). Lineage (NCBI taxonomy): Bacteria > Pseudomonadati > Gemmatimonadota > Gemmatimonadota bacterium. The sequence continues at coordinate 324,677 of SHZU01000002.1, forward strand.
AGCCATCGAGGAAAACCGCGACGAGGTGCTCGAGGCCATGCAGGGCGCGGATCTCGTGTTTGTCACCTGCGGCATGGGCGGGGGCACCGGCACCGGGGCCGCTCCGATGATCGCCCAGATGGCCCGTGATATCGGGGCGCTGACGGTCGGCATCGTCACCAAGCCGTTTCTCTTCGAAGGCAAGAAACGGATGAAGCAGGCGGAGACCGGCATCATGGAAATGCGGACCCACGTCGATACCATGATCGTGGTGCCGAACGAGCGGCTGTTGGCCGTCGTCGGGAAGGGGATTCTTTTTCAGGACGCCTTGAAGAAGGCTGACGATGTCCTGCTCCAGGCCACCCACGGCATCGCCGGGCTGATCACCGCAACGGGCATGATCAACGTCGACTTCGCCGACGTCCGGACGGTGATGCAGAACGGCGGATCGGCCCTGATGGGCACCGGGTTCGGTCACGGCGAGAACCGGGCCCTCGAGGCCGCTCAGCAGGCGATCACCAGCCCATTGCTCGACAACATTTCGATCCACGGCGCCTCCGGCGTCTTGATTCACATTGTCGGCGGCGATCTGACCATGGACGAGGTCACCCACATGGCCGAGATCGTTCATGACGCCGTTGGCGACGAGGCCGAGATCATCTTCGGTGCGACCATCGACCCCTCGCTCAAGGGTGAAGTCCGGGCCACGGTCATCGCCACCGGGTTCGACCGCGCGGTCACCGGCGAAGCGCCGTTCGCCGGCAGCCGCCCGCAAGCCGGCGTGTTGCCATTCCCGGCCTCGAAGCGAACGGTGGTCTCGGTCCCGTCGCATCAGCCGACGCCACTGCCGAAACCCTCGATCCAACCGAGGGCGAGTGCGCCCCAGGACGTCCCCGATATGGAAATCCCGACATTCATCCGGCGCCAGATGGACTGATGCGGCGTCGGCTCGCGTTCTGGATCACGGTCACGGTCGTCATTGGGGCGGCCGTTTTTGCCTTGCGGGGGGACGGTGGGAGTCCCGTACCCCCGCCGGCCGGTGCCAAGGCGAACCTGACGACGGACTCCGACACCCTCCAGCCCGGTGAATCCCTGGGCGATGTCTTCGGCCGCCTTGGCATTGACGGCGGCGAGGTTTCCCGCCTGGTTGAGTTGTTAGGTATCGATCCGCGCCGGGTGCCGGCCGGCTTCGTGGTCCAGTTCGGTCACCTCGACTCGGCCTCCGGCGCCATGGCGATCACGGTCAGAACTCGGCCCGAGGAGGAGACGATGCTGGCCCGAGTCGGCCCCGATTGGATCGCAACTCGGCGCGCCATCCGGTGGGAAACGAGCGTTGACCGGGTCGTTGGCCACATCGAATCGTCACTGGCCGAGGCCCTGGAGCGGGCGGAGACCTCGGCGCCGGTGGCCGGAGACGCTCGGAGTCGCTTGGCGTGGGACTTGGCCGATGTGATGGCGTGGCAAGTCGACTTTACCCGCGACGTGCAGGTGCAGGACCGGTTCGCCGTGGTCGTCGAGCGCCGGATCTCGGAACGGGGGGAATCGCGGCTCGGGCCCATCCTCGCGGCCGAATTTGGAGGTCCGGAGCCGTCGGCTCACCGCCCATCGGTTCGAGACGGGGGCCGGGCGGACCGAGTACTTCGACGGCGACGGCGTCTCTGTTCGGCGAGCGTTTCTCCGGGCGCCGGTCGAATTCCGGCGGGTGTCCTCGGGGTTCAGTCGGTCCCGGCGTCATTCCATTCTCAATATTTGGCGCCGGCACCAGGGAGTCGACTACGCGGCGGCTTCCGGTACCCCGGTCATGGCCGCCGGTGATGGTACCGTGCGAACGGCCGGGTGGTCCGGCGGATCCGGGAAAATGATCGAGATCCTCCACCGAAACGGCATCACCATCCGGTACGCCCACCTGCGGGGCTATGCCCGTGGCATCCGGCCCGGTGGCCGGGTGACCCAAGGGTCCGTCGTTGGGTACGTTGGTTCAAGCGGTCTCGCCACCTCGGCACACCTTTACTATGAGTTTCGGCAGAACGGCGCCGCCCGCGATCCGTCTCGGGTCGAGTTGGGCACCGGCGAACCAGTTCCAGTGGCCAGCCGGGCCGCCTTTCTGGCCGAGCGAGACCGGCTCCGATCGCTGCTGTTTCCATCGAACCCGGTGTCCGCCGCGGTGGCCGCGGACCGCGACTAGGTGGTCATCGTCGCCGTGGTCATCGCCGCCATCGTCCTCTCGGGCGGGGTGTATTGGGGCTTGGAGCGGCTCGGATCCGCCGCCCTCGTCCCGGCCGCGCTCCGGGCCGGCGCGTGGCTGATCCTCGGCCTGCTGCTCCTGGATCTTTCCTGTGCCAGGCCACCGGAAGCCGGCCGCCCCCTGGTGCTGCTCGACGCCTCGCTGAGCATGGCGGGCGCCGGTGGACGTTGGGCCGAGGCCAGGGCCGCAGCCAACGGGGCCGGCGAGGTCCGGCTGGTCGGAACGTTAGGCGCCGACTCGCTACCAACCGGTGGTCGGTCAATGCTCGCCGGGGCGGTCGCCGCGGGCGCGGCGAGCGGCCGTCCGGTCTGGCTCGTCACCGACGGTGAGCTCGAGGACGGGTCCGAGATCCCCGCCGACATCCTGGCGCAGGCCGGGATCAAATTGTTTGCTCGCCCGCGCGGGCCCGACCTGGCGTTGGTGCGGGTTTCGGGGCCCGAGCGCATCGCGGTTGGTGACACCCTCCGACTCGATGTGGAAGTGTCCGGATTCGAGGTCCCCGACCGAACCCAGGTAACCCTTGACGTGTCGTCCGGGGACGTCCGTTGGCTTTCGGCCACCGTTCCCCTCACCAACGGGTCCGGGGCGGTCGTCATCGAAGGGGCGCTGCCCCCAACGGCCGTTCCAGGACGCCACCTGCTCACGCTTGCCCTTCGAGACGCCCGGGACGGGGAACCCCGGACGGATCGGCGACTCCACGCGATCGTCGTGCTCCCGACCCCGGGCATCGTGGTCGTGGCCAACCCGGCCAGTTGGGAAAGCCGGTTCTTCTTCCGGACTATCGGCGAGGTCGCGGCGCTCCCGGTCCGGGGATACTTCGCGGTGGCCCCCAATCGGTGGGCCCGGATGGGCGATCTCACCCCGGTATCGGCCGCCGAAGTCGATCAAGCCGTGGCCCGGGCCGATCTCCTCGTCCAGTTCGGTGACGGTCCCGATCGGAGCCGCCGGAGTGCCGCGCGCGGCCGATTGGACTGGGTGGCGACGTCGAAGACCTCGCTCCCGGCCGAGGGCGACTGGTACCTCCTGCCAGGTGGGGTATCGCCGGTGTCGGGCGCCTTCGTGGGCTTGCCGGTTGATAATTTTCCACCGGCGGCGGCGCTAGTGGCGCTCACGCCGGGCCCGGGCGACTGGGTTGGTCTGGTCGGTCAGCTGAGCCGGCGGGGGGGCGAACGTCCGGCAGTGGTGGGCCGGGATTCCGCGGGGCGCCGCGAGGTGCTGGTCGGGGCGGCCGGTCTGTGGCGCTGGGCGTTTCGCGGCGGCCAAAGCGAACAGGCGTACCGCGCGTGGGTGGCCGCGACGACAACCTGGCTTCTGGGCGCCAGTGATTCGGCAACCGGCCGGGCCCGGCCGGTTCGGGCGGTGGTCGCCCAGGGGCGGCCGGTGGTGTTTGAGCGCCTCCGGCCTGATGTCAGTACCCTTCGCGTCGATCTCCGCCACCCAGCCGGCGATCGGTCCGACACGCTTCGGTTCGACGGGTCTGGACGAGCCGAGCTGTTCTTGGCTCCCGGGAGGTACGACTACCGGCTCGAGGGCGGCGGAAGCGGGCTGGTGGGCGTTGAGGTCTACTCCGAGGAGTGGCTGCCCCGGCCGGTGGTCGTGCCGGAGCGGGAAGCCACCGCCGCGCCGCCGGCCGGGCGAGCCCCGCTTCGGGACCAACTGTGGCTCTTCGCGCTGGTCATCGTGACGCTCTCGGGCGAGTGGTGGTGGCGGCGCCGGGCCGGGCTTCGATAGTACTAAGTTCCAGCATGACATCCTCCCGGGTTACCCAGGCCAAGAAATCGTCGCTCTGGGGTAAGCTCAAGAGACTGGCCCTGACCGACGTGGGCGCGTTGGTTCGGGGCTTCAAGGCCGCCGACCTCGAGGCCATGGAGCGGGTGCTACTCGAATCGGATTTCGGGATCGCGGCCACCACCGATATTCTCGACGACTTGGAATCTCAGGTTCGTCGGGGCAAGCTCAAATCCGAGGATGACGTCAAGCGGGCGATTGCCGAGCGGGTCGCGGTGCTGTTGGCGGGACCGGCCGCCCCGGGAACGCTCCGGCGCCCGGCCTCCGGACCGACCGTGCTCCTCGTGATGGGGGTGAACGGCACCGGCAAGACCACGACGGTGGCCAAACTGGCTGCCCGGTTCAAGCGCCAAGGCGACTCGGTGCTGCTCGTGGCCGCCGACACCTACCGGGCCGGCGCCATCGACCAATTGAAGATTTGGGCCGATCGCATCGGAGTGCCATGTGTCAGCGGGGCACCGGGAGGTGACCCGGCGGCCGTCGCGTTCGACGGCCTGGAGGCGGCCTCCGCCCGGGGGGCGAGTCTGGTCATCATCGACACGGCCGGTCGGCTTCATACCCAAGACGGGCTGATGGACGAGCTCCGGAAGGTGGGGCGGGTCATCAGCCGGAAGATCACCGACGCCCCGCATGAGGCGTTTCTCGTCCTCGATGGCACGGTGGGCCAGAATGCGGTCCAACAGGCCAGGGCCTTCACCCAAGCGATTCGACCAACCGGGTTGGTGATTACCAAACTCGACGGCACCGCCCGTGGCGGGGCGGCGGTCGCGCTCCGCCGGGAACTCGACGTGCCGATTCGGTTTCTCGGGCTTGGCGAAGGCCTCGACGATCTCGTCGAATTCGATCCGCTCGCGTTTGGACGAGAGTTGGTCGAAAGTGGTGCCGATGAGTGACCGACTCCTCACCTAGATTTTCGAGCGGCTCCAAGGCCCCGATCCGCCTGGACATGTCGGTCAAGTTCTTGAAAGGGATCGGCGAACGACGCGCTGAGGGACTGGCCCGGCTCGGCATCGAGACCGCGCACGACCTGTTGTGGCACCTCCCCCACCGATACATCGATGCATCGTCAGTGACCCCGATCGTCAAGCTCGCGGTCGGCGCCGATGCCGCCGCGGTGGGGCGGGTCGTCGCCAAAGGCATTCTGCCGACCCGGAAGGGCCTCCGGATCTTTCACGCCGTCCTCCGCGACCAGACCGGGGCCATCGAATGCGTGTGGCCCGGCCAGGCGTTCCTCGATCGGAGTATCGTCGTCGGGCAGACCCTCCTCGTGGCCGGCCCGATCCGGTTCTACCACGGTCGCCAAATGGCTCCGCGAGAATTCATCGTCCTGGCGGAGGAGGGCGACGATGATTCGCCGGACCCCTTGGCAGCCGGCCGGGTGCTGTCGGTCTATCCGGCCACCGAGGGCTTAAGCCACAAGCTGATCCGCGGGGTCATTGACCGGCACCTCGACAGCCTGGTCGCCCTCTCGGCCGAAATTCTGCCCGACGACCTCAGGGTCCGGTTCCAGCTTCCAGCCCTCCCAGAGGCACTGCGGGCCGTGCACCACCCGACCTCGGTTGCCGAGGCAGAGAGGGGGCGGCGGCGATTGGCGTTGGATGAGCTGCTCGACCTCCAGGTCATGCTCGGACGGGCCCGATTCATCGCCAAACGGGGCCGCCAGGGAGTGGCGTTTGAGAATCGGCGGGACTTGACCACCCGGCTCAAGGCCACGCTACCGTGGCCGCTGACCGAGGATCAACGGCGGGCGCTCAAAGAAATCATCGGCGACATGACGGCGCCGGACCGGATGCACCGGTTGCTGATGGGCGACGTCGGTACCGGCAAGACGGTGGTGGCTCTGTTCGCCATGCTTCTGGCCGTCGAAAACGACTACCAGGCTGCCCTGATGGCCCCGACCGAGTTGTTGGCCGAGCAACATTACGCGACGCTATCCCGGATGCTCGAGCCGCTCGGCATTGCCCCGGGCCTTCTGGTCGGGCGGCTTGGCGTTCGCGAAAAGGAAACCGTCCGAAAACAACTGGCAAGCGGGGCGATGCGAGTGGTCGTCGGCACCCATGCCCTCGTCCAGGAGACGGTCACCTTCCAGCGTCTCGGCCTGGCGGTCATCGATGAGCAACACCGCTTTGGGGTCGAACAGCGGGCGGCCCTGATGTCGAAGGGCTCGGCGCCCGACGTTCTGCTGCTTTCGGCGACCCCGATTCCTCGGTCGCTGGCCCTGACCCGGTACGGCGACCTCGATCTCAGCGTGGTCAAACAGCGGCCGCCTGGGCGGGGCACCATCCGCACCGCAGTGCGGGGAACGGCCCAACGGGATCAAGTCCTCACCTTTGTCGAGGCCGAGTGCCGGGCCGGCCGCCAGGCCTACGTGGTGCTCCCGGTCATCGATGAAACCGAGAAGGCTGACCTCCTGGCCGCCAAGACGATGGCGGATACCCTGATCGGCCGGTGGCCCGACTTGGTCGTTGGGCTGGTCCACGGCAAGCTCAAATCGGCCGACCGAGACCGGGTGATGCGAGCCTTCCGGGCCGGGGAGATCAGCGTGCTGGTCGCGACGACCGTCATTGAAGTCGGTATCGACGTTCCCAATGCCACGATCATGGTCATCGAGCATCCAGAACGGTTCGGATTGGCCCAGCTGCACCAACTGCGGGGACGGGTTGGGCGGGGCGGCCAGGCGAGCCACTGTGTCCTGATCAGTCGTTATCCGGCCACCCGGCTCAAGGCGTTCGCGGCCACCGACGACGGATTTCGGATTGCCGAACTGGACCTGGAGGAACGCCGCCAGGGAGACTTGCTCGGGCAACGGCAGTCGGGCACGGCGGACATTCGGGTAGCCAGATTTCCGGACGACAATGACTTGCTGGCGACGGCCCGGGAACTCGCCGAGGCGGTTCTCGGTGAGGATCCTGGCCTCGACATGACCCGAAACAAAGCCCTCAAGGCCAAGGCGTTGGCCAGGTATCCAAACGCGGAAGTCCTTTTTCGGGTTGGGTAAACGGCTAGAAAGACAATTCACATTATACTATTGTTGAAAAAGGACAAAATGAAACGAGTACTGCAATTCATCTTTACGCTGGTGTTGTTGGTGATGCTCACCGTCACCATCCGGGCCAGCTTGGGGGAGAACGTCTTCACGGCCGGCGGCCGGCTGTGGGCCGATTGGTGGTTCAAGGCCACCCTGGTCGACGCGTATTCCGGGTTCGCGGCGGTGTTCGTCTGGATTGGTTGGCGAGAACGATCGGGATTGGCCCGGGCCACCTGGTTCGTCCTCCTGATGACCCTCGGAAACATTGCGATTGCCGCCTACTTCCTCCTGGCTCTCAAGGACCTCGAAGGCCCGGGCATCGATGGCCTGTTTACCCGGAAGGCGGCGCGGGCGTGACCCCGATGCTCGGCGGGTTGGCCCTTGCCCTCGGGCTTCTGACTCTGGTGTGGGTTGGCAGCGTGGCACGGAAGGATGCCAGTTTGGTCGATCGGTTCTGGGGCCTCGGCTTCGTGGTGCTGGCCGCGTACTACTGGAACACCGCTCTGGAACCGCCGGCCGACGCCCGGGTGGTCCGGAACCTGACGCTTGGACTCGTCGGCCTCTGGGGGCTCCGCCTCTCCGGGTACCTCACCTGGCGGAACTGGGGCCACGGCGAGGATTATCGGTACCAGTCGATGCGCCGGGCGGGCGGACCCCGATTCTGGTGGGGCAACCTGTTCACGGTGCACTATCTCCAGGCCGTGATCATGTGGTTCGTGTCGTTGCCCCTGCTCGCAATGTTCCAGGGCCGGGCGTCCCTCGGGCAGCCGATGGTCTGGCTTGGGCTCGGCCTGTTTGCCGTCGGGTTCTTCTTCGAGGCCGCCGGCGACTGGCAGTTGACCACGTTTCGGGCCAACCCGGCCAATCGCGGCCGAGTCCTCGACTCCGGGGTGTGGCGGTACACACGGCACCCCAACTACTTCGGTGATGCCTGTCTCTGGTGGGGCTTCTACTGCCTCGCGGTGGCGGCGGGAGGCGCCTGGACCGGGTTGAGCGCTCTGGTGATGACGGCCCTGTTGCTGAAGGTGTCCGGTGTTGTGTTGTTGGAAAAGAAATTGATCGAGACCAAACCCCAATACCGGGAGTACGTCGCTCGGACCAGCTCCTTTATTCCCTGGCCCCCCAAGCGATGACTGGTCGGGGAGACCCTCGGCTTCGGAGCCTGCTCGATCAGCTCACCGGCCATCGGCCCCTCGACCGGGCCGAGGCCCGTCACCGCGAAGCAATGCTCGATCTTTGCCGGTCGCCGGCCCCGTTTTCCGCGACGCAATTCGAGCCGGGGCACTTCACCGCCAGCGCCCTGGTGGTTTCAACCACAGCGCACCGGGTGCTGCTGATTCAGCATCCGACGCTTGACCGGTGGCTCCAACCCGGGGGCCATATTGACCCGGAAGATGCGACCGTGCTCGACGCCGCGACTCGGGAGGTTCGAGAGGAAACCGGGTGTGAGCCCGAGTTCGACCCGACGGTCGTCGATCTGGATGTCCATCGGATTCCGGCCCGGGTTAATCGGGCGGCGCATGATCACCACGACGTGCGATTCATTGCCCGGGTAGGAGGGATGCCACCGATCGCGAGCGGGGAGGGCATCGGGGGCGAATGGTGCGACTTGGCGGTGGCGCTCCGGCGGGCCACCGACTCAGGGTTGGTCCGCCTGCTGACCAAGGCGGTCGGTGGTGGGCTGCTTCGGTAGTTTAGCGGCCGCCACCGTCAGCACTGGAAAGCAAACGCCCCAGACCACGGCCAGGGCCAAATAGCTCAGCCGCCGATCGGGCGCGAACCGAACCGCGCCAAGCGCCTCGCCGGCCCGAAATGCCAGCGGTCCGCCCACGGCCCCAACAACGGCCGCGAGGGCAGGCCGACCTCGAAGCCACCGAAAGCCGAAACGCAGCGTGGTTGCGAATTGAATCCAGAGGACGGCAATCCAGGGCGGGCAGAGCCAGGGTACCGCGCGCCATGGGCTCGCATAGCTGAGGATGCCGGCGGCCTGCAGGCCGGATTCGATCCCCAGTCCGAGGGCGGCGGCCAGGCCAAGGAGTCGGATCTCCGGTTCCGGGTCCGGGAGGGAACGGAGGTGGAGCCCGACAATCGCCAGCCCAACGCCGGCCCCGATAAATGGATGGCCGTTGGCGGCGCCCATGACGCACGCAAACCAGCCGATCTGCTGGCCCAGAACGTTCGCGGCGGGATGGGTCAACCCCATCCCGCCGCCGGGGACGAACGATGCTTGGGTTCGGACCCGAACCCGGGCGCTACCTGACCCCGGCGGTTTGCTCCTCCGCGACTGGCCGGGTCCGGAAGTCGAAGTGGGCTGCCTGCACCGTTTCGTAGTTGCGGGCTGTCCGAATCCGGGTGATACGTCGGCCGAAAATGTCGACTCGGCGCGTGGTGACCCCAGGGAAAATCGGCGAGACCTCGTACCACATGTTGGGCGACAGTCGGGGATACCGGAGCGTGTGCTCGGACTTCAATCGGGCTTGCATGTGCTGCGAGGACATCAGACAACCTCTCAAGGCTCGAGGGGTGGAACGGCCGGCCACCAGGGCCGTATCTCCGGAACGGCACCGAGATGCTGGCGACCCAAACATTGGTCAGATTTGTCAACACCGCAAGACATGAAAAACGAAGCACTGTATGGTTTGTTGACGCCCAGCTGTTCCCGGGATTACCTGCTAAAGACGGCCGGGCCGGTCCCGGCTTGCCCAGACCAAAGACCCCGGCCAATTGACCCCGTGTTCGCCTCCTCGGTACAATAGGCACCCGCACTAACGGAATCTCGGTATGAAGGACACAAGAATTGATCAATTGTCGGGGCTCGCGGACCAGGCGGTCACGATCCGGGGGTGGGTCACCACCACCCGGTCGAGCGGCAAGATTGCGTTCGTCGTGGTTCGCGATGGCTCCGCCTACGTCCAATGCGTCGTCTCGAAACGGGATGTGTCCGAGGAGATTTGGAACCGGGCGCTGACCCTGACGCTCGAAACCTCGGTCGTGGTCACGGGAACCGTCCGGCTCGACGCCCGCCAAGAAGGCGGCGCCGAGCTGAGCGTGACCGACCTCGAGATTCTCGGGCCGAGCGTCGACTTTCCAATCTCGCCGAAGGAGCACGGCACCTCGTTCTTGTTTGAGCATCGCCACCTCTGGCTCCGAAGCCGGAAGCAAGTTGCCATCGCCAAGGTTCGCCACCAAGTCTTCTTAGGCATCCATGATTTCTTCAACCAGCGGGGCTTCTGCCACGTCAGCACACCGATCCTGACCGGCAGCATCGGCGAAGAGGCGGGCAATCTCTTCTCGACCGAGTACTTCGATCTCGGGCAAGCCTACCTGGCCCAGACGGGCCAGCTGTACGTCGAGGCGGCCTGTGCCGCGCTCGGGAAAGTGTACTGCTTCGGACCGACGTTTCGGGCCGAGAAGTCAAAGACCCGGCGGCATTTGACCGAGTTCTGGATGGTCGAGCCGGAAGTGGCTTTTGCCGATTCCGCCGCCAACATGAGGCTCCAGGAAGAGTTCGTGAGTTCGTTGGTTGCCCGGGCACTCGACAAATGTCAGGTGGAGCTCAAGGAGTTGGAACGGGACACCGCGGCGCTCGAACGGGTCATCCCGCCATTCCCTCGGATTACCTACACCGACGCGGTGGCCCGGCTCAACCAGCTTGGCTCGGACCTCACCTGGGGCCAGGATCTTGGCGGCGATGACGAAACCCTGCTCTGCAAGGAATACGATCGGCCGATCTTCGTGATGAACTATCCGAAGGAAGTGAAGGCCTTTTACATGAAGGAAAACCCCGCCGATTCGAGGACGGTGCTGGGGAACGACTGCTTGGCTCCGGAAGGATATGGGGAGATCATCGGCGGGTCGCAGCGGGAGGATGATCCGGACCGCCTGCTGGCTCGGATCGAGGCCCAGGGGCTCGATCCGAAAGCCTACGGCTGGTACCTCGACCTCCGCCGCTATGGCACCTTCGTACATTCGGGCTTTGGGCTCGGGGTCGAACGGACGGTGGCCTGGATCTGCGGCGTTCCCCATATCCGGGAAACGATCGCGTTCCCCCGCCAGATCCACCGGCTGTACCCCTAACGTGGCCGCTTCGTCGTGATGAGCCACGCGACGTAGCCGGGGCAGAGGCCCATCGCGGTTTCGACCTCGGCCCCTCGGGAAAATTGGAGCAGGTCGATCGCGTCGGGCCGCAACGCGGCGAACCCGGGCGGTTCGGGGTCGGTCAGTTCGAAGCTTTCCGGCAGAGCCTGCTCGAGCCGGGCCCCGAGGTGATCGCCCACTCGGGTCCCGTCAATGAAAATCGCGGCCCGCCATTGCCCGGCCGCCGAGTCGACCGCCCGGCAATTGGCTGGGCCGGCCCGAACCACCGCTTGCCGCGTGGAACCCGCGCACGCCGCTGCCAGCGTGGCCGCCACGGTCAGCGGGGCTCTCATTTGCCGCCTCGCTCGCGCCGCTTGGCCTCATTCCAGAGCTCGTCGAGCGCGGCGAGCCCGGCCGTCGATGGATCAAGTCCGCGCGCCTCGGCCAGCTCCTCGACGCCCTCGAACCGGCTGCGGAATCGGGTGTTGGCGCGGTCCAGCGCGGGGCCGGGGACTACCCCAGCCTTCCGAGCGAGATTCACGACCGAGAACAACAGGTCGCCGAGTTCGTGATCCAGGGCCGCCGGGTCGCCGGCGCTCAAGGCCTCCTCCACCTCCGCGAGTTCCTCCCGGACTTTGTCGATTGGGCCTCGGGTATCGGGCCAGTCGAACCCGATGGCCGCCGCTCGCTCACCAAGCCGATAGGCGAGCAGCAGGTCCGGAAGCGACGCCGGCAAGCCTTTCAGGACGCCGCGGGACCCCTCCCGCTTCTTGAGGAGTTCCCAGGGTTCCTTTGGCCCCAAGTCAAACAGATGCGGATGCCGTCGCTTCATCTTGGTTTCGACATCCGCCCCCACCTGCTCGGCGGTGAATTCTCCGAGTTCCTCAGCCAGGACGAGTTGCCACGCCAGATGGAGCAGGAAATCCCCGACCTCGCGCCGAATCGCGTCGGGGTCCCGCTCGCCGATGGCCGAGTCGAGCTCGTGCACTTCTTCGATCAGGTAGGGGCGGAGCGTCTCCCGGGTCTGAACCCGGTCCCAGGCACACCGGGCTCGGAGATCGACCACCATCGCCATGGCTCGTTCAAGCGCTGACTTTTCTTGCATTTAGTCTCCCGGCCCTTATTGTACCCAATCGGGATAGACGCGGGGAGAGGGACGTGGAGGAACAGGGACCTTGGTTAACGGTGGATCTCGCAGCCGTTGTCCGAAATGCGCGACAATTCGCGAGCCTGGTCGGGGTCCCGATCATGCCGATGGTGAAGGCCAACGCCTACGGCCTGGGCGCGGTAGCCGTGGCCCGGGCCCTTGAATCGGTTGGGCCGTGGGGCTTCGGGGTGGCCACGCTCGCCGAGGCCCGGACGCTCCGGGAGGCCGGAATCGAGCGTCCGATCGTGGCGTTCTGGCCGTTTCGGCCCCAGTGGATAGACGAGTACATCGCGCTCGGGGTCCGACCCGCGATCGGCGATCTCGAAAGTCTCGACGCCTGGCTCGATCGTTCGCCGGGGCCCTTTCACCTCGAAATCGACACCGGAATGGGGCGGGCGGGTTTTCGCTGGCACGCCGCCGACGGGCTTGCCGCGTTGCCGGTGCGGCTCCGGCAGGCGGACGGGTTCGAGGGGGTTTTTACGCACTTCGCCTCGGCGGACTCCTCGGAATCGGCGACGATTCTCCAGTGGTCGCGGTTCGAGACGATCGTAGCGTCCCTCGGTTCGCCGCCGCCGCTGATCCATGCCGCCAACAGCGGCGCGGGGCAGTGGCGGCGGCGGTTCGCGGGGACCCTCGCACGGCCGGGCATCTTTCTCTACGGCGGGGAGGCCGGCTGTCTCGCCGGTGCGTCGGTGGCGCAATTGACGGCCGGGGTCGTCGCGGTGCGCCCGATTCGGGCCGGTGACCCGGTCAGCTACGCCGCGAGTTACCTGGCGGGCGCCGACGCCGAAGTCGCGACTCTGGCCATCGGGTACGCCGATGGTCTTCATCGAACGTTAGGCAACACGGGGGTGGTGTCGATCGGCGACCGGGAGTGGCCGATTGCCGGGCGGGTCACGATGGACATGACGATGGTGGTGGCTCCCGCGGGCGCGGTCCGGGTCGGCGACATCGCCACCCTGTTCGGCGGCCGGGTCGGGTTGGAGCGCCAGGCCGGCCGGGCCGGCACGATCAGTTATGAACTACTCACCGCGGTCGGATCCCGGGTGGTCCGCCGATACCTGGAGGGATGATGAACCCGCACCTTGCGACGCTGGTGTTCGGTTTGGCGCAACAGGCCGAGGGAGCTCTGGCGGGCCAGTTGCCCCCGGGGGCGGAGAAAATCCCGGGGATCACCCCGCGACAAGTGGCCCAGACTCTGATCGACACGTTAGGCATGCTCGAGAAGAAGACCCAGGGGCACCTCGAGGCTGACGAGGCCAAGCTCCTGGCGGACGCCCTGACGGCGCTTCGGTTTCGCTTCGTCCAAAGCGGCGACTCGACGTGAGCCGCCGGGCGGCGCTGATCGTTCTCGACGGCCTCGGGATCGGACCGGCGCACGATCAAGCCGCGTATGGCGACGCGGGCAGCAATACCTTGGGCAACGCCCTGGCCCAGGCATCGCAATGGTACCCGGAGGGGTTCGGTTTGCCGGAATTGGAGCGGCTGGGAGTCGGTCGCTGCGGCACCTTGGCCGGGATCAGTGGAACCGCGGCGGGTTCGGCGGCCTATGGGACCGCCCAACCAGCGAGCCCGGGCAAGGACAGCATTACGGGCCACTGGGAACTCACGGGCGTGGTGCTCGATCGGGCGTTTCCGACGTTTCCGGAGGGGTTCCCGGCGGCTCTGGTCATGGCCTTTTCGGACCGGACCGGCCGGGGGGTGCTGGCAAACCGGCCGGCGTCAGGTACGGCGATCATCGAGACCTTCGGATCGGAGCACCTCCGGACCGGCCACTGGATCGTCTACACCTCGGCCGATAGCGTGCTGCAGATTGCCGCGCACGAGGGCGTGGTCCCGGTCGAGGAACTGTACCGGGCTTGTGAGTTAGCGCGAACCCTCTGTACCGGGCCCTGGGGCGTGTCGAGGGTCATTGCGAGGCCATTCGAAGGCGGGCCCGGTCATTGGGTTCGGACCGCCCGCCGCCGGGACTTCTCGCTGCCGCCACCCGGGGCCACACTGCTCGATCGGCTGGAACGGGCCGGCCAGCCCCGGATCGGGATTGGGAAGGTCGACGACCTTTTTGCCGGACGGGGCATCCAGAGTACGCACGCTGCGACCAACGAGGCGGCCTATCGGCTGCTGGAGGAGGCCCTGCGGGTGGCAACGGCCGGATTCATCTTCGCCAATGTCATCGAGTTCGATCAGACGTGGGGCCACCGGAACGACGTGCCGGGATTCCTGCAAGGGCTCCGGGAACTCGACCAGGCCGTCCCCAGGCTTCTCGGGAACGTGCAACCGGATGATTTGATTATATTTACGGCCGATCACGGGAACGACCCGACGACCCCATCCACCGACCACTCGCGGGAGCGGGTCCCGGTGTTGATCTACGGCCCGAAAGTCCGGCCGGTCGGGATCGGCGAACGGACGACGCTCGCTGACGTTGGGCAGACGATTGCGGAGTTCCTGGGAGTGGAGCCGCTCTCAGCCGGACGCTCGTTTTTAACGGAGGTGTGGTCTGGCTGATGCGGTGGTCGAACAGGCCTGGGCGGTCCGGCAACGGGCGTACGCCCCCTACTCGGGATTCCAGGTCGGGGCGGCGCTCGAGGCCACCAGCGGCCAGGTGTTCGTGGGGTGCAATGTCGAGAACGCCTCGTACGGTCTGACGATCTGTGCTGAGCGGGCCGCGGTGGTCCAGGCGGTCAGTTCAGGGATTCGGGAGTTCCTCAGGATCGTGGTGGTGACCGGTACGGAACCGCCGGCGGCTCCCTGTGGTGCCTGTCGGCAGGTGCTGGCTGAGTTCGGGGTGGACTGGGTGGTAGAGGCTGTGGGACCGTCGTCGACCAAACGATGGCGGATACGAGATTTATTGCCCGATTCATTCGGGCCGGAGTCGTTGGCATGAGGAAACTATTCGCTGGCCTCGCGACAGTCATCGCCGTGGCGGCGTGTCAGGAAAACATCACTACTCCGGGTGATTGCCCAACCCTCTGTCCCGGGGAGCAGATCATCGTCCGGGACACGACGATCCTCGCGATTGCGGGGAGCGACTCGGCGTTTTTCGGCTATTTCCCTCGGGCTTCCAACACGGTGCTCCTGGTCTCATCCGGGCTGGCGGCCGGCGAACTGCGGTCGTTTCTGGTGTTTCCGAAGCAACGCCGCGATTCGATTCAAGTCGATGGGGCCCAGCGGGCTCTGATCGTCGACACCATCTCGATCTCATTTTCGCTCCAAGCCCGCGACAGTACGGCCAAGAATCTCATGCTGTTCCTCCACCGCGTCCCGATCACGGTGGATACCGCCATCACGTTCGATTCGCTCCAGGCGCTGATCGCCGGAGCGCCGGCGTTCGACAGCATCGCGGTCGCGGACACGGTCAAACTCGGCAAAATCGAAGCGCTGTTTGTGGGCCCCCGGCTCGCCCTGATCGATGGTCCCGAGGCGGACAGCGGTCGGTTTGCCCTTGGGCTCACCGTCCGGGCCGACAAGCCCACTGGGGTCCGCTTGGGTGGCGGGTCGGGGCTCACCTCCGGCCCCTTGTTCGAAACCCGCGGGAAAGTCGACGTCAGCGATACGGCCAAGCAACGGCAGCGAACGTCGGTTCGGCCCGACGCCGCCGACAAGCTGGGCTACGTTGGCAACCGCGACCTCGCGGTTGGGGCCAACCCCGACCTGCTCTACATCGGAGGGCCGCAAGCCGCCCGGTCGATTCTTCGCTTCGCGATCCCGAAGTTCATCCTGGATTCGTCTCAGATCCTCCGGGCCACCCTCGAGTTGACACCGGCCGCTCGGCTCGACGGCTTGCCGAACAATCCGGGAGGGGACTCGATGGCGGTTCGTGGCGTGGCCGCCGATCTCGGGGCCAAGTCCCCGCCGCTCGGGGCTGCCGGACTGTTGGTCAAGGGGGGATTGGGCCAAGGCACCACCAACGCGACCCAGGCGGACATGTTCTCAATGGTGTCTCAATGGCAGGTGGCCGGCGGGCCGCCGCCGGTGGTATTCATTGCCCATTTGGACGAACCCCTGGGCGGCGGCTTCATGCAGCCGGTGTTCTACTCCACTCGGTCGCCAACCGGACAACCGAGACTTCGATTGACGTATGGGCTGCCGACCCGCCCGGGGAGGCCGTAGCATGAGGACTGCTCTGCTGTTCGGGCTTGCTCTGTTGGCCACGCCGGCGGGGCTCCAAGCCCAGTCGTCGCAATTCGGGGTCCGGGGGTTGGGCATCCCGGTCCGGCCTCTGTCCCCGCGGGCCATTGCCACGGGAGGGGCTTTCGGATTGTTCGACCTCGAGTCGAGTGTCAATCCGGCGACCCCCGCCTTGGCGGTTCAATTCGCCTCCCTGTTCTCCAGCGCCCAGAATTTTCGACGGTCAACCAATCCGTTCGGATCGTCTTCGGCCAAGGACAACCGGTTTCCCCATATCCTCGCGGTGGGGCCGATTGGCGGCACCCGGTTAGGCGCGGCGATCAGTATGTCGGGCTACACCGACCGGAATTTCGCCTTAGGCACCACCGACACGGTCAGCCTCCGCGGGGTGCCGGTTGGCGTGTTCGACACGTTGATTTCCCGGGGCGGCCTGTCCGACGTTCGCCTGGCGGGCGGATGGCGGGCCACTTCCGCGCTGCATCTCGGACTGGGCCTCCATGCCATCACCGGATCGAACCGGCTCGAGAACCGGCGCACCTTCTCCGACTCGGCCTATGCCACCGCGTCGGAGCGATCGACGCTGTCGTACCTCGGTTTGGGAATTTCCGCCGGCGCCATGTTTCGGGTGGCGCAGAGACTCACCGTGGCCGGGACGTTCCGGACCGACGGGCATCTTGGCATTGACCGCGACACGACGCGGATTGCCCGGACTGACCTGCCGACCAGTTTTGGTTTCGGGGCCCGCTGGCAGCCGAGTCAGAAGGTCGCGCTGGCGGCGAGCTACTCCGAAAAGCGGTGGCGGGCATCCGATGCCGACATCCGAGCCCAAGGCGGCGTCGGGGCCGACAACGCGTATGAAATGTCCGGCGGCATCGAGATCCTCCGCGATCCCAAGAACCCGGGACACCGGCCGTGGCGGCTCGGCGGATTTTACGCGACGTTGCCGTTCCCGATCCGGATCGGGAACCAGCCTCACGAATACGGAATCTCGGCCGGCACCGGCCTTCGTTTCACCGAGGGGCGCGGCGGCTTTGACGTGGCGCTCCAACAACTGTGGCGCTCCGATGGCGGTGGCTACACCGAACGAGCGACGGTGGTGACGCTCGGCTTCTCGATTCGGCCCTGATCGATGCGGCGGGCCTACATCGAGACCTATGGCTGCCAAATGAATGTGGCCGACACCGAACTCATGTTCGGGGTTCTATTCGCCCATGGGTATACCCGGGTCGAGGACCCGGCGCTGGCGGATGTGATGCTGGTCAACACCTGTGCGGTCCGGGATCACGCCGAGCAACGGGTCGTCGGTCGGGTGGGGGAACTCCAGCGGCATAAGCGCCCGGGGTCGGTCTTGGGGGTCGTCGGCTGTATGGCGCAGCGGCTCGGCTCGACCTTGCTCGATCGAGTCCCCAAGCTCGATCTCGTGATCGGTCCCGATTCCTATCGAAACCTTGCCGAGTTGATTCACGATGCATCGGTCGGCCGGCGCGCGACGGACACCGAGTTCCGGTCATGGGAACACTACGAGGACGTTCCGCCGATTCGTTCGGATGGCCCGACGGCGTTCGTCACCGTGCAGCGGGGCTGTGACTACAAGTGCACGTTCTGCATCGTGCCCTATACCCGGGGCCCGGAGCGGAGCCGAAGTATCGAGGACATCGTCCACGAGGTCCGGTCTCTCGTGCCCGAGGGCAAAACCGAAGTCACGTTGCTGGGTCAGACCGTCAATTCGTATCGCCACGGGGCTGCTGACTTTGCCGATCTGCTCCGAGCGGTCGGCGCGGTGGAGGGGATCCGGCGGATTCGATTTACGAGCCCGTATCCCACCGATTTCACTGACCGGGTGATCGAGGCCATGGCGACGACACCGGCGGTCTGTGAGCATGTCCACCTGCCGGTCCAAAGCGGATCGAGCGCCGTCCTCAAACGGATGCTTCGCCGCTATGACCGGGACCAGTACCTGGATGTGGTCGATCGGTTGCGGCGGGCGATGCCGACGATCACCTTTTCGACGGACATCATTGTCGGTTTCCCCGGGGAAACCGAGGAGCAGTTCCAGGAGACGCTCTCGCTGGTCGAGACCGTGGCCTTTGACGATGCCTATACCTTCCGATACTCCATGCGAGAGGGCACCCCGGCGGTTCGCCTGAAGGACCCGGTGCCCGACGAGATCGCGTCGGAACGATTGGCCCGGTTGATTGCCTTGGCTCGCCATCAGACGCGGCGAAAGAACCTGGGGAAGGTCGGCGAATTCGCCGAGGTGCTCGTCGAGCAACCCGCCAAGCGGGGAGGCATGCTCGGACGGACCCGGACCAATTCGATGGTCTTGCTCGATGTCGGGCCGGAGCAGATCGGGGAGTACCATACGGTCCGGTTGACCGGTACCACGGGGTCGACGTTCACTGGCACCATTCACACCACGCAGGCGATGGCGGTTCTGTGAAGCTCAAGAATGCGGTCGAAGACCATGGGGTCGAGGCGTACAACGCCCTCCGGCGAGTGGCGCTTTCTCCCCGGTGCGGGACGGCGTCGGCAAAGGCCTGAGGGGCCGGGGGCGGTTAGCCACATATCGGGGAATAAGGGTTAGTTGGGGGCGCCGGGGATTCGGCATTGTAAGCCGTGTCCCCCGTCCGCGTTCCATCGCCGGCCCTGATCGGGCTCGTCAGCTTCGGCTTCGGCATCACGGCCGGACTCGCGGGCGGGTGGAGCGCCGGCGTGGCCCTGATCGGCGCCTTGGGAGGGGTCGCTGGGTGGCCCCGCTTTCGTGGCGCGGCCGTCATCCTTGCCATCGGGGTGGGCCATGGGCGGGCGGCCCGGTGGCAGGACGATGGTGGCTGCAATGCCATCTTGCCCGTCGGCCCACTGGAGTTGACCGGACGAGTGGCCGAACCGGCGATGTCCGGCCAGCCGGCGGGGTTTCGGCCGGCCGGCCGGTGCGGCGGATCCATCATGATTCGGCTCCGCGGGGGGGCCGATACGCTCTGGGCCGGCCAACTCGTTCGCCTGGACGGCCGGTGGACCCAAGCGCCGAAGGGACTGGGTCCGGCCCGGGGTCTCCTGATCGTTCAGACGGCCACGGTCACGCCCGGCCTGATCCGGCCCGCCGAGCGGCTTCGCAATTGGTTGGTTCAGACGGTCGGTGAGCTCTACGGCTCCCGGGCGGGCGTCATTCGGGCGTTGATCCTGGGTTCGAGAGGCACGATCGACCCGGTGCTGTCGGAAGCGTTCGCTCGCTCGGGCCTGGTGCACCTCCTCTCGATCAGCGGGTTTCATGTCGGGCTGATCTGGGCTTGGATCATTCTGCTGGCCCGCCTCTGCGGCCACGGCACCCAGGCGGTGGTCGTCGCGGCTGTGGTGGTAGTCGGCTACGTCGGATTCATCGGCGCGCCCGCTCCGGCGCTCCGGGCCACCATTCTCGCCGTCCTGACCGCCCTGGAACGACGCCGCCAGCGGGCCCCGGCACCGGGGCCGTTGTTTGCCGTGGTTCTGGCCATCGTGATTGCCTTCGATCCGTTTGCCGTCGTCGATTTGGGCGCGTGGTTGTCGGGCCTGGCGCTCTGGGGCGCAACGGCAGCCACGGCGTGGAGCGACCGATCCCTCCACCAGGCGCCGTGGCTCCGGGTCGTAGCAGCCTCGGTCGGTGCCACCGTCGCGACCGCGCCGGTCACTGCGTTCGCGTTAGGCAATGTGGCGCTAATCGGTATCGGGCTCAACATCGTGGCCATTCCGGTGGCGGCGCTGGCCGTTCCAGCCGTCATGGTGAGCCTCGCGACCGCCCCGGCGGGCCCGGCGGTGGCCGGAGCGTTTGCCGCCGCCGCCGGAGGGCTGCTCTGGGGGCTCGAGTTCTTGGCCGATTGGGGCGCCGGCGTTCCGGGTGCGGCGCTGTCGTTTGCGCCCGGAATCTGGCCGGCTCTGGCGGCCGCCGCCGTGGTCGTCTGGACCACCTGGGCGTTCGGCACCCGCCACCGGGCGGCGGAGACCACCGGCCGGCTCGGGCTCGGACTCGCGGTCGTGGCGCTCGGACACCTCGCGGTGGGGCTGGCGGAGCCTCACGCCGGTTCCCGTCTCACATTACATTTTCTGAACGTCGGGCAAGGCGACGCCGCGCTGCTGGAAACACCCCACGGGCATTGGGTCCTGATCGACGCCGGGCCGGCCGACCCCCGTGGCAATGCGGGCCAACGGACCATCGTGCCGTTCCTCCGCAAGCGAGGGGTCCGGCGGCTCGACGCGATGATCCTCTCTCACGCCCACCGGGATCATGTCGGCGGGGGCGGGGCGGTGCTCGATGCGGTCCAGGTCGACCGGGTCTTCGAGCCGGGCGTGCTGACCGCCGACCGAAGCTATGCCGAGTTGCTTGAGGAGTTCGAGGTCGGCAGAGCGGCGTGGCGGCCGATGCGGGCGGGCGACCGGATTGAGGTCGATGGCGTCGAGCTCGAGATCGTTCATCCGACGGCCGGGTGGAGCCGGTGGGGCGAGGATCTGAACGAGGATTCCGTGGTGCTGGTGGTCCGAAGCGGACCCTTCGCCGCGGTATTCCCGGGTGACGCCGGGTTTCCCGTCGAGCAACGAATCGGCTCGGCGATCGGTCGGGTCGACGTCCTCAAGGTCGGCCACCATGGGTCCCGAACGGCCACAGGCACGCCGTGGCTCGCGCAGTTGGCGCCTCGGGTGGCGGTGGTGAGCAGCGGGGTCAATCGGTACGGGCATCCGGCCCCCGAGACCCTCGGTCGGTTGGCGGCTGGTCGGGTGTCGGTCTGGCGCACCGATGCCGACGGGACGGTGTCGATCGAAGTTGGCGACAGCGGCATGCGGGTGCGGGGCCGGGGGCGGACGACGGACTTTCCCATTTTCTGACGGGCCAACGACACTATGGCGATTTTTGGCGGACCGATTATCACGATCGAGCGCTTCATCCTCGAACAGGAGCGGCTCTTTCCGGAAGCCACCGGCGAACTCTCGAACCTTCTCTACGACTTCGCGTTGGGAGCCAAGATCATTGCGGCCTCCATTCGGCGGGCCGGGTTGGTCGACATCCTGGGATCGGCCGGGAGTACCAATGTTCAGGGGGAAGAGCAAAAGAAACTCGACATCATGGCGAACGAGACCCTGACCAGCGTGATGGGTCACACCGGTCGGGTGTGCGTGATGGCGTCCGAGGAGGACGAGGAATTGATTCCGGTGCCGCCAGGCTGGCCGTCGGGCAAGTACGCCGTGCTGTTCGACCCGCTCGACGGCTCATCCAATATCGACGTCAACGCCTCGGTCGGTACCATTTTCTCGATCTACCGCCGCGAGTCGACCGCGGGGCCTGGTACGCTGGCCGATGTGCTTCAGCCCGGGTTCCGGCAGGTGGCCGCGGGATACGTGATGTACGGGTCCAGTGTGATGCTGGTGTATACCACCGGACACGGCGTCCACGGATTCACGCTTGATCCGACCATCGGCGAGTTCCTCCTTTCGCACGAGAACCTGCGGATGCCGGAGGTCGGAAGGTATTACAGCGTCAACGAGAGCAATTTTGCCAGGTGGAACAAGGGGTTTCAGCGGGCGGTTCGGGGCCTCCACGGCGACATGCCCGAACGGATCAAGGGGAAGAACAGCCGCTACATCGGGTCCCTGGTGGCCGACTTCCACCGGAACTTGATTGCCGGCGGAATTTTTCTGTATCCGGCCGACACCAAGAATGTGAACGGTAAACTCCGCCTGACCTACGAGGCCAATCCGATGGCGATGCTGGCCGAGCAGGCAGGGGGCGCCGCCACTGACGGCCGCCGCCGGATCCTCGACCTCCAACCCGGGGCGCTGCACCAGCGGATTCCACTGGTGATCGGATCGAAGCGGGATGTTGAGTTCGTCGCTGCGGTTCTCGCCGAGTGGGAGGCCGAGTCGTGACCGAAGGGAATCCCGGTCTCGTCCCGATCAACCCGGTGCTGGGCCGGGCCGATTGGGCCGGCGATGTCGGCGAACCCGGCCAGTGGCCGTACACCCGCGGCGTTCAGCCGACGATGTACACCGGTAAACTCTGGACGATGCGGCAGTACGCGGGCTTTGGAACCGCCGAGGCGACCAACCGCCGATTTCAAATGCTCCTCGCCGCCGGGCAAACCGGTCTCTCCACCGCGTTCGACCTGCCGACCCAGATGGGCTACGACTCCGATCACCCAATGTCCGTCGGCGAGGTGGGACGAGTGGGCGTCGCGATCGACACGGTGGACGATTTGGCCGTGCTGTTCCGGGGCATTCCGCTGGATCGCGTCTCGACCTCGATGACGATCAACGCCACCGCCGCGATCCTGCTGGCCATGTACGTCGTGGTGGGCGAGGAGCAGGGCATTCCACGGCAGCAACTCTCCGGCACGATTCAGAACGATCTCTTGAAAGAGTACATCGCCCGGGGCACCTACATTTTCCCGGCCGAGCCATCGCTTCGGCTCATTACCGACATCTTCCGGTTCGTCGCCGACGAGGAGATGAACTTCAACCCGATTTCGATCAGCGGCTATCATATCCGGGAAGCCGGATCGACCGCGGTCCAAGAGGTGGCCTTTACCTTGGCCAATGCACTCGAGTATTGTCGCCGCGCGATCGCCGCGGGCCTGCCCATTGACCGGTTTGGCCCGCGGCTGTCGTTCTTCTTCGCGGCCCACAACGACTTGTTCGAGGAGGCGGCCAAGTTTCGCGCGGCCCGGCGGCTCTGGGCCCGGCTGGCGCGCGATCGGTTCGGGGCGGGCGATGCCACCTGCAAGCTTCGGTTCCACACCCAGACCGGCGGGGTCACGCTCCAGGCCCAGCAGTCACTGAACAACGTGGTCCGGGTCACGGTGCAAGCGTTGGCGGCCACCCTGGGTGGCACCCAGTCGCTTCACACCAACGGGTACGATGAAGCGCTGACCCTGCCGACCGCCGAGGCCGCCACGCTGGCCCTCCGGACCCAACAAATCATCGGGTACGAAAGCGGCCTCAATCGGAGCGTCGATCCGCTGGCCGGGAGCTATTACGTCGAGAGCCTGACGGACCGGATCGAGGCCGACGCGGTGGCGCTGATCGAGGAGATCGAAGCCATGGGAGGGGCCGTGCGGGCGGTGGAAACGGGTTACTATCAAGACGCCATTGCCCAGGCGGCCTACGAATTCCAAAAGGCGCAGGAGGATGGCCGGATCGTGGTGGTCGGGGTCAACCGATTCACCACCGATGAGGTGATGCCGGTCATGGCCAATCCGAACTTTGCCGCCCTCGAAGCGGGGCAACAGGCCGCGGTAGCCGAGGCCCGGAGGCGGCGGGATGCCACGGCGGTGTTGAGCGCCCTAGGCCGCTTGGAGGCGGCTGCGGCGACACCGGAACCCCTGATGCCCCGGATCCTCGACGCGGTGCGGACCCGCGCCACGCTCGGCGAAATCAGTGATGTGCTCCGTCGGGTCTGGGGCGTCTATCATGCGTAAAGGAAGCCGCTGATGAGCTGTCAGCATCATCGAATCGTGGTGCCTCGAACGGCGCGCTACTACACCCTCGGCGAGCGCACCGGGGCCGAGGAGATCTGGTTCGTCCTCCATGGCTACAGCCAACTCGCCGCTGGTTTTCTGAAGTGGTTCGAGCCGGCCGCCCGCCCGGGGCGCTTGATCGTGGCCCCCGAGGCCCTCTCGCGGTCGTACTTTGACGAGAAGGAGACCCGTCGTGTCGGCGCCTCGTGGATGACCAAGGAGGACCGGGACCACGAGATCGAGGACTACGTTCGGTATCTGGACCTCGTCGCGGATGAAGTCATCGGGACCTTTCCGCCCCAGCCGCGGATCGAGGTCCACGGGTTCTCCCAAGGCGCCGCGACGGCCTCGCGTTGGGTCGCCTACGGCCACCAAGTTGTCAGTCGCCTCGGCCTGTGGGGCGGCACGGCGCCGCCGGACCTCGATCTGGAGCGGCTCCGAAGCAGCCTCCGGAACGGCAGCATCCTCATGGCGATCGGCGATCGCGATCAATTTCTCACCACCCAGGCAGTCCGCAACGAGCAGGCCCGGCTGAGTGGGATCGGGCTGGCCGCCGTCGTCCGGACGTTCTCCGGCGGTCATGTCATCGACCGTAGTACCCTTGCCGCGATTGGATGAGCCCGATGGTAACCCAGTGGATTGAACGGATTCTGGTCCGGGACCTCGAGGCGATGAAGCGGGAGATCGCGGCGTTCCCAACCGATCAGGCGGTGTGGGCAATCCCACCCGGGATTGCGAACTCCGCCGGTACCTTGGCCCTCCATGTCGCGGGGAATCTCCGCCACTTCGTCGGCGGGGTGCTAGGGGGGAGCGGGTACCTGCGGGACCGAGTCCATGAGTTTGCAGCCCGGCATCTTCCGCGCGATGTGCTCCTCGGGGAACTCGAGGCGGCCGGTGCCGCCGTTCGGACCGCGTTGGCATCCGGTCGCCCGATCGATCTGGCGGCGGAATTCCCCGAACCGGTGGGCGGGTTTCGGGTCACGACCGGCGATTTCTTGATCCATCTGGCGACCCACTTGGCGTTCCACTTGGGCCAAGTGGGGTACCTGCGCCGGATCGTCGCGGACAGCCCGAAGTCCGTTGGCGGGGTCGGCATTCCGGGACTCGCCTCGGCGGTCAAGGTGCCGCCGACATCGGCCTAACGTTTTCTTCGGTAAAGGCCGTCAAACGCCACCGACCAGGTCTTGCCCTCGTCGGTGGAGCTCTCCCACAGTTGGCCCACGGCGCCGTCGGGGTTGGTGGTGAAGATGATTCGCTGACGGATCGACCCCTTGGGCGTGGGGGTGACACCCGCAAGTGTCATCCGGCCGTCCTGATAGCTGCCGCGGAGGTCCAGGGGGTTGCCGCCGTTGTCGATCCAGACCTGCCGCCATTTGCCGATCTGGCGATCGAAGAAATTGAAGCTCTGCCCGGTGCTGCCGGACGTCCCGGTCCAATGTTCGTGGACGACGCGCTTACCCTCCTCGAGAGTCACGAGGTTGATGCCGGTCGGCTTGCCCTTCTAGGTTACGTCCCAATCCCCAACCCACAAATCGAAGGTGCGATGATCGGGCGAGTCGCATGGCGGTGCTGATTGTGCGGCCATCGGGCCCGCCAACGCGAGGATCAACCAAACGGCAATTTTCGTTGGGGTTCTCAGTGGTGGTGAGGAAGCGAGTGACTCTCCTCACGCTACGGCCGTTGCGACGCGGGAGTTTCGATTCAGAGGCACCGCGTCTTGTTCCGCCCCCCTCCCACGGCTAAGTTCCTACGCCGTATTTGCTTACAGTCTCCGACCAGCGACCATGCCAACCTACGAATATCAGTGCGCCAAGGGCCACGCCTTCGAGATCTTCCAGAAGATTTCCGCCAAGGCGAAGTCGAAGTGTCCGACCTGCGGCGCCAAAGCCACCCGAATCATTTCCGGCGGGGCGGGGCTGATTTTCAAGGGCAGCGGGTTCTACATCACTGATTACGGCAAGGACGGGAAGGGACCGCGGAAGGACGGCGGTAGCGAACCTGCCACGGTCGCGCCGACCCCAACGCCCAGCCCGGAGTCGACGTCGAAGGCCGACCCGGAGGCAGCATCGAAGCCGAAGCCAAAGAAGAAGGCCGAGAAGGCGACCGAGTGATCGACGTTCTTCGGCAGGAGCTGAATCGAATCGCCGGATTGCTCGGGGCCCCCGAGGTGCCGTTCGTCATCGAACGTCCCCGCGACCCGGATCATGGCGATCTGGCAACCAACTTGGCGTTGCTCGTGGCCAAAGCCCGCCGAACCAACCCGCGCAAAGTGGCCGAGGAAGTGGTGGCCGCACTCGCCTTGCCGGCCTCGTTGATTGTTCGGACCGAGATTGCCGGCCCCGGGTTCATCAATTTCTGGCTCGCCAAGGACACGCTCGCCCTCCAACTCACCGCCATCGTCCGGGCCGGCGCGGAGTACGGACGCTCGGACGGCGGGCGAGGAATCCGGGTCAACGTCGAGTTCGTGTCGGCCAACCCGACCGGACCGCTTCATGTCGGCCACGGACGCGGGGCGGCCCTGGGCGACGGCATCGCCGCGCTGCTCGAGTGGAGTGGGCATACGGTCGTCCGGGAGTTCTACATCAACGACGCCGGGGCCCAGATCGATAAACTGGCCCTGAGTCTCTGGGCCCGGGTCCAACAGGCCGCCGGGCGTCCGGGCGAGGTGCCCGAGGGCGGGTACCATGGCGAGTATCTGGGCGAGTCAGCGGTCGCGCTGATGGCCGCCGAGGCCCCCGGGTTTCCGGACCGCCCCGAGGCCGAGGCGGTCCGGATCTGCCGGGCGTTCGCCCTGGCGAGCCAGCGGCTGGAACAAGACCAACTGATGCGGGATTTCGGGGTTCATTTCGACGTTCACACCTCGGAACAGTCGCTGTACGACGAAGGCAAGGTGGCGGTTGCGCTCCGGCTCCTCGAGGCCAAGGGCCTGTTGTTCACCGACGGCGGCGCCACCTGGATGCGGACGACGTCGTTCGGTGATGACAAGGATCGGGTCATCCAGAAGAGCGACGGAAGCTTCACCTATCTCGCGCCCGACATCGCGTATCACATCGACAAATTCGCCCGCGGGTTCGACCACCTGATCGACGTCTGGGGCGCCGACCACCACGGATATATCCCGCGGTTGCGGGCGGTCCTCGTGGCGCTCGGCCACCCGGCCGAGAGCTTCGAAGTGCCGCTGGTGCAGTTGGTCAAAGTGGTGCGCGGCGGTGAGGAAGTGAAAATGTCGAAGCGGGCCGGGAACTTCGTCACTCTACGCGAGCTGCTCGACGAGGTGGGGGTCGATGCCGCCCGGTATTTCTTCCTGATGCGGCGCGGCGAAACGCCCTTCGCCTTCGACGTCGACTTGGCCAAGAAACAGACCGACGAGAATCCGGTGTTCTACGTCCAAATGGCCCATGCCAGGATGACTGGTCTCTTCCGGGTCGCGGAGCGGGCGCCGGAGTCGGTCGGCGAGGTCGCGGATCTGGCCGGCCTCCCGGCCCCGGAGGACACCGAGCTCCTGAAGGCCCTGACGGCGTTTCCGGAAATCGTGGCCCGGGCGGCGGCCGAACGCGAGCCCCACCGGATCACGGTCTACCTGGAGGAGATTGCCCAGATGGCCCACGGCTGGTATCACCAATGCCGGGTGCTCGGCGAAGCCCCGGCGGTCGAACAGGCACGACTGGTGCTGGCGCGGGCCGCCCGCCAGGTCTTAGGGAACGGACTCAAGCTATTGGGGCTTCGGGCCCCGGATCGGATGTAGGATGCCGTTACTCGTCGTCGGTAGCGTGGCGTTGGACTCGATTCACACTCCGTTCGGCGAGACCGCCGATGCGTTGGGCGGTTCTGCCGTGTTCTTCAGCGTCGCTGCCTCGCTCTTGGCGCCCGTCAAGGTCGTCGGAGTCATCGGCAACGACTATCCGACCGAGGAGTTGGACCGGCTCGCGCCCCGCGGGATCGACTGGTCGGGTGTCGAGCGAGCCGAGGGCGAGAGCTTTCGGTGGAAGGGGAAATACAGTTATGACCTTCAGAGCCGGGAAACACTTGAAACCCGGCTCGGCGTCTTCGCGACTTTCCGACCGCAGCTGCCCCCGGAATGGCGCACCACCAAGTTTGTATTTCTCGGGAACATCGACCCCGAACTCCAGCTCAGCGTCTTGGAGCAGATCCAAAGCCCCCGGCTCGTCGTCTGCGATACCATGAACTACTGGATCCAGGGCAAGCGCCCGGAACTGATGGCGTTGCTCAAGAAGGTCGACATCCTGCTCGTCAACGACAGTGAGGCCCGCGAGCTGTCGGGCAACTGGAACATCCACAAGGCCGGCCGGTGGATCCTCGAGCACGGGCCGAAGCGGGTGGTCATCAAGCAGGGTGAGTACGGCGCTCTCCTGGTCGAGCCGAATCGGACCTTTTACGCCCCGGCCTATCCGCTCGAAGAAGTCTTCGATCCGACCGGGGCCGGGGACGCGTTTGCCGGCGGGTTCATGGGATATCTGGCGCGGGCCGATTCCACATCGCCCGAGCAGCTCCGGCGCGCCATGGTGTATGGAGCGACCATGGGGTCGTTTGCGGTCCAGGGCTTTGGGATCAAGGGCTTCGAGGGCGTCGATTTCGATGCGGTCCAACAACGGGTCGCTCGCTTTGTCGACTTGACCCACGTCCCGGCCGCGGAGCCGCTGTCATGACCGAACGGCAGTACGCGAAGGCGGGTGTCGACCTGGGGGCGCTCGACGCCGCCAAGCGCCGTATCGGGCTGGCAGTCGCGAGCACCCGGACCCAATGGTCGCGGGGACAAATCGGCGGCTTTGGCGGCATGGTTCGGATTCCGGACGGGATCCGCCAGCCGGTGCTGGTGATGAGCACCGACAGTGTCGGTACCAAGGTGTTGGTGGCCCGGATGGCCGGGGTCTTCGACACCGTCGGTGAGGACATCGTCAACCACTCGGTCAACGACATCCTGGTGCATGGCGCCACCCCGATCGCGTTCCAGGATTACATCGGATCCAATGGGCTCACCGAAACCCAACTGGCCGGCATTGTCGAAGGGGTGGCTCGGGGATGCCGAGCGCATGGCATGGCCCTCACCGGGGGCGAAACCGCCTCGCTCCCCGACATCTACGCCCCCGGCGACTACGACCTGGCCGGAACAATTGTCGGGGTGGTGGAGGAATCTGCCGCTCTCCACGGCGACCGGATTGCGGCCGGCGATGTCCTGGTCGGGTACCCCGCCTCCGGGCTCCATACCAACGGGTACACCCTGGCCCGCAAGGTGTGCTTCGACCGGCTGAAACTCTCAGTGGATTCACAGGTTAGCGAACTGGGGACGAGCATCGGAAACGCCTTGCTGGCCGTTCATCGAAGCTATTTCAACGCCCTCTGCCCGGTGCTCGGAGCGGTCCACGGCATTGCCCATATCACTGGCGGCGGCATTGCCGGGAACCTGGTCCGGGTATTGCCCCCAGACGTTTTGGCGGTCATCGATTCCCGGTCTTGGGAGTGGCCGCCGCTGTTTACGTTCCTGATGCGAGCGGGCCAGATCTCGGAACTCGAGATGCGAGAGGTCTTCAACATCGGTGTGGGCCTGCTGGCGGCCGTCCCGCCCGGCGAGGTCGATCGGGTCCGCACCGCGGCCCGGTCCGCGGGCATCGAGACCTGGATCGCCGGAGACATCCGCGCCGGCCAACGCGGAGTGCGATTCACCTAACGCTAGCGCGCGGAGTTTCCGGTGAGGCGACCGTAGGGATGGTGGCGGTCTCCGCTTTCAACGCACGCCTCATGGTCGGGCGGAGGTTTTCCGGCTTCGAGTTCACGGCAGGTGCCGGTGCCGACCTGATCAAGGGCAACTACTCCCTGGTCTACCGCGATCAAGCCACCAAGCTGCCGGTTCCGCGGGCCGACTCGAGCATGTCGGCGATGCGGATCGTGACGGTCATGAATGCCGCCTTCCCGATTGGCGGGTTTCTCCGGTTGTCGTTCGAGGGCGGCTTCCAGGTCGGTAAGGACGAGAAACTCCCGACCGTGTTCGAAGCCCACAATCCCAAGTCAGGCCGGTTCTTCGGCGGAGTGGGCCTCGGGTTTAAACTGTAGGCGTGACGGAAACTCATGCCATGCAGCGAGCCCTCGACCTGGCCCTCCGGGGCTGGGGTCGGGTCCATCCGAACCCGTTGGTCGGGGCAGTGGTCCTGGCCGAGGGCGTGGTGGCCGGCGAGGGGTACCACGCCGAGTTTGGCGGTCCCCACGCGGAGGCGGTGGCCCTAGCCGCCGCCGGCGCCCGGGCTCGCGGGGCCACCTTGGTGACGACCCTGGAACCCTGCAGCCGGGTGGCCAAGCAACCGGCCTGCGCGGACTTGATCGCCGCCGCCGGGATTCGGCGGGTGGTCATTGGCATGGCCGATCCCAACCCGGTCCAGGCGGGCGGAGCCGACCGACTCAGGGCCGCCGGCGTCGAGGTAGAAACGGGCCTGCTCCAGGCCGAGATCGAGCGCCAGAACGCCGGCTACATCAGGGCGGTCCGGCAGAGTGACCGACCGTTCGTCGCCGTCAAACTCGCCACTAGCCTGGACCATCGGATTGCCGACTCCGCCGGGCATTCCCGGTGGATTTCCGGAGATGAAGCCCGGGATTGGGTCCATTGGTTCCGGGCCGGGTTCGGTGCCATCGGCGTTGGTGGCCGGACCGCCCAGGTCGACGACCCGATGCTCACCGTTCGGGGCGCCGTCGATCCCCGGGTGAGTCCGACCCGCGTGGTGTTTCTTGGCAGCCGGAAGTTGAATTGGGAGTCGAATCTGGTCCGGACCGCCCGAGAGGTCCCGACCATCGTGGTGAGCGATCAAATCCATTCGATCGACTCCGCCGGCCTCACCGAGCGGGGCGTCACGGTCCTCCGAGGGGGCTCGCTGCCGGAGGTCATGCAGACGCTCAAACGTCATGGCATCGACTCCATCGTGATGGAGGGCGGGGGCCGTTTGACGGGTCAGCTGTTGGCCGATGGACTGATTGACCGGTTTGCTTGGATCCTGAGCCCGGTGTGGCTTGGCGATGGCGGCGTCCCGGCTACCCGCGGGTATGAGGTGGGCTCATTGCTCCAAGCCGAGCGCTGGGTGGCGACCGAGCGGCGGCCGCTCGGCCAGGACACCCTGCTCGTGTTCGACCGGCGGTAACGTGTTCTCGGGTTTGGTCACCGCCATCGGGGAAGTCACCGGGGTTCGACCGGACCGGACCGGTGGCGTGGCGCTCGACATCGCCGCGCCGTACCGCGGCTTGGCCCTCGGCGAGAGCATCGCGGTCGACGGGGCCTGCCTGACGGTGGCGCGGAAGATCCGGGGCGGGTTCGGGGTCCAGGTCGTGGCCACGACGGTGGGCCGGACGCTGTTCGCCGAGACGGTCCGCGGCCAGCGAGTCAACCTCGAACGGGCCCTCCGGCTCGGCGACCGGCTCGGCGGGCATCTGGTCCAGGGACACGTCGATGGGATCGCCAGGGTCCGGGGTACCCGCCACCGAGGCGACGCCTGGCTGCTGGACCTGATCGTGCCCAAGGAAGTGGCGGCGGTGTCGGTTCCCCTCGGTTCCATCACGGTGGCCGGGGTGAGCTTGACGGTCAATGCGGTTCGGGCGGGCCGGGTGATTCAAGTTTCCTTGATTCCCCATACTCTTCGGCACACCACGTTAGGCACACTCGAGCGGGGTCACCGCGCCCATGTCGAGGGCGACCTGATCGGCAAATATGTTGCGGCCCTCGTGGCGCGCGGCGGAACGGCAGGAGCATGACGTTCGGAACCATCGAACAGGCGATTGAGGACCTTCGGAACGGCCGCTGCATCATCGTCGCCGACGATGAAGAGCGGGAAAACGAGGGTGACTTGGTCTGTGCGGCGGAGTTGATCACGCCCGACGTGATCAACTTCATGGCCGTCCATGGCCGGGGGCTCATTTGCCTGACCCTCACGCCGGATCGTTGCGACCAACTGGGGTTGCCCCAGATGATCCAGGAGAACACCGAAGAGATGGGCACCGCGTTCACGGTGAGCATCGACGCCGAGCGGCGGTTCGGGGTGACCACGGGGATTTCGGCCGCCGACCGGGCCATGACCATCCATGTGGCGCTCAAACCGGAGACGGTACCTGCCGACTTTCGCCGGCCCGGGCACGTTTTTCCCCTTCGGGCTCGGCCGGGAGGGGTGTTGCAGCGAGTCGGCCAGACCGAAGCCAGCGTCGACCTCGCGCGGCTCGCCGGGCTCGCGCCGGCCGGGGTGATCTGCGAAATCCTGAACGCCGACGGGACGATGGCGCGGCGGGCCGAGTTGTCGGACTTCGCGGCCCAGCACGGGCTGACCTTCGTGACGGTGGCCCAACTCGTGGCGCACCGGCTCCGGAACGAGCGGCTGGTTCATCGGGTGGCCGAAGCCAATTTGCCCACGGAAGCCGGCGGGTTTCGGATCATCGGTTACCGCAACGATGTCGATGCGGCGGAGCACGTCGCATTGGTGTACGGCAATGACAACGTACCCGGTGATGTGCTGGTCCGGATGCACTCGAAGTGCCTGACGGGCGATGTGTTCCACTCCTTGCGCTGCGACTGCGGCGACCAACTCGAGGCCGCCATGCGGCAGATCGTGGCCGCGGGCCGGGGCGTGATCGTCTACCTCGATCAAGAGGGGCGGGGCATCGGGCTGCTCAACAAGCTCAGAGCCTATGAGTTGCAGGACAGCGGCGCCGATACCGTCCAGGCCAATCAGCGCCTCGGATTCGGTCCGGATCTCCGCAACTACGGGATCGGCGCCCAGATTCTTCGTGATCTCGGGTTGTCATCGATCCGGCTGATGACCAACAATCCCCGCAAGGTGGTGGGGCTCGATGCGTACGGCCTGACGATCACCGAGCGGGTCCCGCTGGAGTTGGCGGCGCGGGACGAAAATCGCCGCTACCTCGCGACCAAGCGCGACAAACTTGGCCATCTGATCGGACACTAGTGATGACTGAGTATCGGGGAAAGCTCCGGGCGGTCGGCTCGGTCGGGATCGTGGTCAGCACGTATCATGAGCGGATCACCAGCCGGCTGCTCGAGGGCGCGCTCGCGACCTGCGCCAACGCCGGCCTCGGCGCCGACCAACTCGATGTGGTCTGGGTACCGGGCGCTTTTGAGCTGGGGGTGACCGCGGCGGCCCTGGCCCGATCGGGGCGCTATGCCGCCGTGGTGGCCCTCGGGGTGGTCGTTCGGGGTGAGACCCCGCATTTTGACTTCGTCGCCGGGGAGACCAGCAGAGCGTTAGGTGAAACGGCCCGGGAAACCGGAGTCCCCGTTGGTTTCGGGCTGCTGACGGTTGAGACGACGTCCCAGGCGGTCGACCGGGCCGGGGGAGTGGCCGGTAACAAGGGGGCCGAAGCGGCCGAGGCCGCGATTCGAACCGCGGATCTTCTTCAACAGATGGTGAGGCCGTAATGCTCCGGACCGAGACCAAAGGGCGGGCCCGGGCACTCCAGTTGCTCTATGCCGCCGAAACCAACGCACTGGGCGTCGAAGACGTCATCCCGGGGCTGGCCCGCCTCACCGGCCCGGAGCCGTTCGTGCTGGCGTTCGCCGAGAAGCTGGCCACCGCCGTGCGGGCCGACCAGCCCAGACTCGACGGGTTGTTGGAGGACGCCACCGAGCACTGGAAACTCGACCGGCTTGCCGTCATCGATCGGAATATTCTCCGGCTGGGGGCCTTCGAGTTGTCGTCGCCCGAGATCCCTCCGCGGGTCGCCATCGACGAAGCCCTCTGGCTGGCCCATCGATTCGGGACCGTGCAATCACCTGGGTTTATCAACGGGGTCCTCGATCAAGTGGCCCGGACGCTCGGACGGCTGTGAGGATCCTGCTCGTCAACTGGCAGGATCTGGAGAACCCGGAGGCCGGGGGCGCCGAGATCCATCTGTTCGAGTTGTTCAGCCGGGCGGTGGCCGCGGGCCATCAGGTCGACATGGTGTGCTCGGGATGGCCGGGGTGCCGGCCGGCGGCGGTCGTCCAGGGCATCCACGTCGAGCGGATCGGCAACCGGCACTCGTTTGCCCTGAAGGGCCGGGCGGCGGTTCGGGCGGCGCTCGGCCGGATCCGGTATGAGGTGCTGGTCGAGGACATCAATAAGCTCCCGTTGTACCTGGCCGGTCTGAGCCCAATCCCCTCGTGCGTCATCGTCCCCCATCTCTTTGGCACCACCGCCTACGACGAGGCCGCTTGGCCGCTGGCGACCGCGGTGGTGGCGGCTGAACGGCTGATCCCGTGGGCGTATCGGCGCTCGCACTTTCATGCCATCAGTGAGAGCACCCGAGACGATTTAATCAGACGGGGGGTGGCGTCCGATCGGATCGTCGTGATTCACCCTGGGATTGACCCGCACCGCTTCGCGCCTGATCCGGCGGTGGAGCGTTCGGCGCCGCCTTCGTTTCTGTACGTCGGCAGGCTGAAGCGGTACAAAGGTGTCGATCTTGCCATCCGGGCCCTGGCGGTCGTGCACCGGACCCGACCGGAGGTGACCCTGGATGTGGCGGGAAATGGGGATGACCGCCTTCGGTTGGAGGCGTTGGCCCAGTCGCTCGGCCTTGGCTCGTCGGTCCGGTTTCTCGGGTTTGTCGATGAGCCGGCCAAAGTCAAGCTGCTTCGGTCCACCTGGGCCAACCTATTCCCATCGCCAAAGGAGGGCTGGGGGATTACCGTCATGGAGGCGGCGGCCTGCGGCACTCCGTCCATTGCCTCGGACAGTCCGGGGCTTCGCGACTCGGTGCGGCGGGACCACACCGGCTTCTTGGTGCCCCACGGCGACGTCGATGCGCTGGCGGAGCAAATGTTGCTTCTGGCGTCCGACCCCGCGCTGGTTGACCGGATCGGACGCGCGGCCCGGGCCGCGGCGGAACGATGGACCTGGGATGATGCCGCGGACGCGACGATCCGTCATCTTGCCAGTCTGGTGAGGACTTGATCCTTTCAGAGGAGTGAAGCCATGCAAAGCACGTTCGCGGCGCGCCACTGCGAAGTGGCCGACGATCTCAAGACCCGCGCCCATGAGGTCATGGACCGATTGGCGCACCTGCCTCCCCACGCCATCGAGGGCGGCGTCATCTTCGGCCTGACGGCGGAAGGCCATCTCATCGAGCTCAAGCTTCACATTCCGGGAGGCCGGTGGTTGGTGGCCAGCGCGGTGCGGACCGATCATCGCACCGCGCTCGACCGGGCCGAAGAGAAGCTCAAGAAACAACTCGACCGCGCCGCAACACAGTATCGGCGCGACCGGCACGCGCCGAGCGAGTTGCCATGACACTGCGGCCCCGGGATCTGCTTGGCCGGCGGGGGGATCTCCTCGAACTCGAGTCGCTGACCGGCGAGATCGGGCTCGACCGGGCCCTTCCGGAAACCGATATCGCGAGCCCCGGACTCGTCCTGGCCGGGTACACCGCCCGGTTCGTGCCTGACCGGATGCAGGTCCTCGGGGAAACCGAGGTCAGCTACCTCGTGGCCCTCGACGCCGCTGCCCGACGGCTGGCGATCACGACGTTTTTCGCCTTTGACCTGCCGATCGTGTTCATCACCAAGGGGCAGAGTCCGCCGGAGCCGCTGGTGACCGTGGCGCGCGAGCGGGGCATTCCGGTGCTTCGCACTCAGCTGAAGACGGCGGAATTCTACCGCCGGATCAAACCGATCCTGGCCCATGCTTTCGCGCCCCGGACGACTCTGCACGGGTCGCTGGCCGATGTGTACGGCGTCGGGTTGCTGTTCACCGGCCGGAGCGGCATCGGCAAAAGTGAGTGCGTCCTCGACTTGGTCGAGCGCGGCCACCGGCTCGTCGCCGACGACGTCGTGATCGCCACCCGTCGGGGCAACGATATCTTGATCGGGCAGGGGCACGAGCTCGCGGCCCACCACATGGAAATCCGCGGCGTCGGACTGATCGACATCCAGGTGCTCTTCGGGGTCCGAGCGGTCCGGCAGCAAAAGCGGATCGAAGTCATCGTACACCTCGACGACTGGACCAATACCCCCGACGCCGATCGAACCGGCCTCGCCCGGCAGGAAATCACCATCTTGGATGTCAAACTGCCGAAGGTCATCGTGCCGCTGAATCCAGGCAAGAACTTGACGGTGATCTCGGAAGTGGTGGCCATGAACCACTTGCTCCGCATGGGCGGCGTCGATAGTGCCGCGGTTTTCAACGACCGGTTGATCAAGCGAATGAAGGAACAGCGGGGCCTCCGGGAGTATTTGCAGGAGGACTTCGAGTGACCACGCCGGCCCTGCATGGGGTGGTAGTGTGCCATGGTGACCTCGCCCGGGCGCTAGTCACCGCGGTCGAGGAGATCAGCGGCATTCGCGGGGCCCTCATTCCGGTATCGAACACCGGGTGCGACCGGGGCCGGTTGGAAGAGCGCATCGTCGAGGCAGTCGATGGGCGACCCTCGGTGGTCTTCATCGACATGCCGAGCGGCTCCTGTCTTTTCGCGGCGGCCCGGCGCCTGTCGGGAACGGCGGAAGCGCGCCTCGTGACCGGTGTCAATCTCGCCATGCTGGTCGATTTTGTGTTCCATCGCGAACTCGCCCCGGACCAGGCCGCCGAAAGAGCCATCGAAACCGGCGCCAAGGCGATTGCGAGCCGCCGATGAGCATCGTGGTGGCCCGGATCGATGACCGGCTCGTTCACGGCCAGGTGGTCATCGGATGGGGGCGGCCGCTCGAACTGAGCCGGATCGTCTTGGTCGATGCCGAAGTGGCGGCCAGCGCGTTCGAGCGGGAACTGTATCAGATGGCCGTCCCCGCCGGCATTGAGGTGGAGTTCCTCGCGCCCGACGAGGCGCCGGCCCGGATCGAGGCGTTAGGCTCTGCGGACGAGCGAGTTCTGGTTCTGACGGGATCGGTCGACACGATGGTGACGCTGGCCAAGCGCTGTCACGGGGCCATCGCCAAGATCAACCTCGGGGGCATTCACGCCCAGCCCGGCCGGCGAGAGTACCTCCGGTATCTGTATCTCTCGGGCCGGGAGCTTGACGACCTCAGGACGGTGGAGGCCGCCGGGATCGAGGTGTCCGCCCAGGATCTGCCCACCACGGCCCCGGTGCCGCTCTCGGCGCTCCGGCCATGACGCTCGAGTGGGGAGTGGTCGGCGGGCTGATGGCGTGGGGCACCCTCGCGGGGCTCGATCTTGCGAGCGTCCTCCAGGCCCTGGTGTCACGCCCCCTCGTCGTCGGGGCTGGAGCCGGTTGGATCGTGGGCGATGTCGAGGCCGGGCTCCGGGTCGGGGCGTTGTTGGAGTTGTTCGCCCTCGATGTCGTCCCGGTTGGGAGCTCCCGGTATCCGGACTTCGGGGCCGCCACGATCGGTGCGGTCGTCGTCGCGGCGGGCGGTCCTTGGCACCAGACCCTCGGGTGGGCCGCCGGGATCGGTCTCGCGCTCGCCACTGTGAGCGGCGCCACACTGACGACCACCCGTCGACTCAACGCCCGGACCGTGCGGGCCCACGCCGATCGGTTGACCGCCGGCGACGACCGGGCCGTCCGCACCGTGCATTGGGCCGGACTTGGGCACGATGCCGTCCGAAGCGGACTCGTCGCGATCCTCTCGCTCGCGATCGCCTTCGCCATTCGCAGGTCGGGACTGGGCCCGAGTGCGGGGGCGGGCACTGCCCTGACGGCGGTGGCTCTGGCGGGCGGCGCCTGGGCGGTGGCCCATGGTGCGGTGGCAAGCGGAAGGTCCGGCCCCCGATGGCGGTGGGCCCTGGCCGGCCTCGGCGTCGGCGTCGCGGTCACGGCCCTATGGTGAGGGGTACCGTGCCAGCGACGCTCCGTCTCCTGATCGTGCAGGCCGCATGGACCTACGAGCGGCTGCAAGGGGTCGGGGTCGGTTTCGCCTCGCTCCCGCTCCTGGAACCGCTCCGGGCCGA
The DNA here is from genome assembly GCA_009692115.1 of Gemmatimonadota bacterium. Taxonomy (NCBI): domain Bacteria; kingdom Pseudomonadati; phylum Gemmatimonadota; species Gemmatimonadota bacterium. The sequence continues at coordinate 362,436 of SHZU01000002.1, forward strand.
CCCGGGGCGCTACCGGGCGGCCGTCGGGAGGTCAACCGAACTCTTCAACGCCCATCCCTACCTGACCGGCATCGCGGTTGGCGCGGCGGCCCGGGCGGAGATCGATGGCGTTCCGGGTGGCACCATTCAGCGGCTCAAGACGGCGCTGGCCGGGCCGCTCGGCTCGCTCGGCGACCAACTGTTTTGGATCGGCGTGGTCCCGGCCGTGATGGCGGCCATGCTCGTGGCGCTCTCACTCAGCGCCGGCCTTTCGGCGGTTGGGTTGGGCGTCGCGCTGTACCTGCTGCTCCGGCTTTATATCACCGTCTGGGGGCTTCGGCTCGGACTTCGGTCGGGGCTCCAGATCGCCGGCGCGCTCAAGGCCTCGGGATTGACGGACCAAGTGCGCCGGGTTGGATTGGCGGCCGGGCTTTTGGTCGGCGCCGCGGTGGTACCGGTGTGCCGGTGGCTGGCCGGCCCCGGGTTGACGCCGGGTTGGTGGGTGGGGCCGACGCTCGGACTGGCCGGGGGCGTGCTCGCAGCGCTGGTGCGATTCCGAGTCCCGTCGGCCCGGCACCTGACGTTGGCGGCCATCGTGGTGGTTCTCTTCTGGCAATTGAGGTAACGGCATGATCGAACGACCTGTGACGATCGTGAACCCGCTCGGGCTCCATGCCCGCCCGGCCGCTCAGTTCGTCAAGATGGCGGCGACCTTCTCCTCGCACATCGAACTGCTCAAGGATGGGTCGGCGATCAACGGGAAGAGCATCATGGGGGTCATGGTGCTGGCGGCGGAGTGCGGCAGTTCGTTCACCATTCGGGCCGATGGGGCGGACGCGGAACTCGCCGTCGCGGCCCTGGCCGACTTGGTCGCCGCCGGATTCGGGGAGAAATGAGCGAGGCGCGGACCATCCGGGGAATCGGCGTGTCGCCGGGGCTCGCGCTCGCCCCGGCGGTGGTGCTCGAATGGCGGTTTCCCGACGTGCCCGACCGATCGGTGACGCCGGACGAAGTCGAGGGCGAAATCCGCCGGCTCCATGAGGCCACCAAGACGGTGGCGGGCCATCTCAACACGCTCCGGGAGCGGGTGCTCCATTCTGCCGGACTCGAGGAATCACAGATCTTCGAGGCCCAGATCATGATGGTCGAGGACCTGGACTTCCAGGCCAGCGTCGAGCACCTGATCCGGAAGAACAACTTGAGCGCCGAAACCGCGTTCGAGTTCAAAGCACTCGAGCTTCGGGTGGCGTTCTCCGGCACCTCGAATCTCCGAATGCGGGAGCGTCTCGCCGACCTCTCGGCCACCCAAATCCGGGTCCTCCGCGTCTTGGTGGGTCACCAGGATGATGAACTCGCGGCCGTCGCGGCCCATCAGCATGTCATCATCGTGGCCCACGAGCTTTCCCCTGGGTTGACGGTTCAACTCGACCGCGACCAACTCCTTGGGCTGGTGAGTGAAGAAGGAACTCGGACCTCGCACGCCGCGATTCTCGCTCACTCGCTCGGCATCCCGGCGGTCATGGGGGCCGCGGGCGCCCTCGATCGGATCAAGCCCGGGCACATGCTGCTGATCGACGGCCAGACCGGCACCATTGTCATCGAACCGACGCCGGAAGAACTCGAGATCGCCCGAACCCAGGCGACCCGCCGGCACAAACTTGAGCTCGAACTCGAGGGCGCCTCGAACCAGCCGGCGGTCACCCCGGACGGCGTGTCGCTCTCGCTCATGGGAAATGTCGACCTGCCGGAGGAAATCGATCTGGCGGTCAAGCACGGCGCCAGCGGCGTCGGGCTGTTGCGGACCGAATTCTTGGTGACCGGGCGGGCCCATGTCCCGACCGAAGAGGAGCAACTCGAATACTTCCGCCGGGTCGGGGCAGCCTTCCCGAACGACCTGGTCGTGATCCGGACCTATGACTTGGGCGGGGACAAATTTCCGGCGGCGTTCGAGACCCAGCCGGAGGCCAATCCGTTTCTCGGCTGGCGATCGATTCGGGTGTGCCTCGATCGGCCCGAGATCTTCCGGCCGCAGATTCGGGCCCTGCTCCGAATCGCCGCCGAGCGGACGATCAAGGTGATGCTCCCACTCGTCACCCGGGTCGAGGAGGTGCTCGAAGCGAAAGCGATGTTTGCCGAGGAAGCGGCCCTGTTGGCGGCGGCCGGGGTCCGCTCGGCCAGGACGCTCGACATCGGCGTCATGGTGGAAACGCCGGCCGCCGTGGTGTTGGCCGATCGGTTTGCCGCGGTCTCAGCCTTTTTCAGCGTCGGCACCAACGACTTGACCCAATACACCATGGCCATCGACCGCGGCAGCGCCTACCTCGCCGGCCGGTTCACCCCCTTCGATCCGGCCGTGATCCGGCAACTCGCGCAGGTGCGCCAGGCGGGACGCACGGCCGGCATTCCCGTGAGCGTGTGCGGGGAGATGGCCTCGGAACCGCTGGGGGCTCTGCTGCTGATTGGCCTCGGATACGAGACCCTGAGTGTGGCGTCACCCTCGCTTCCGTTGGTCAAATGGCTGGTACGGAAAGTGCCATTCAAGGTCTGCGAAGAGGCGGCAATCCGGGCCCTTGGGGCCGAGACCGCGTTGGCGGTCGAAGCCGTTCTTCGAGCAGCAGCGCAAAACTATGTGGACAAACGACTTCTGGGCATGTAGCGCGGTTGCCACAATCCTGGATTTGCCACTAGCTTGCCTCCGGAAATCGAGTTCTTTACCCTAACGCCAGGTAACGTTCAAATGGCCCGCGCCAAACGGCACGTCTTCACCTCCGAATCCGTCACCGAAGGGCACCCCGACAAGGTGGCCGATCAAATCTCCGACGCGGTGCTCGATGCCATCATCGCCCGCGATCCGGCGGCCCGGGTGGCCTGCGAAACGATGGTGACCACCGGGATGGCGGTTGTGGCCGGTGAAATTACCACCAACACCTATGTAAACATTCCGGAGATCGTCCGAAACACGGTCGAACGGATCGGCTACACCGACGCGGCGTTCGGGTTTGATGCCCGGAGCTGTGCCGTCCTGATCTCGATCGACCGCCAGTCCAGCGACATCGCGATGGGCGTCGACACCTCGAAGTCGAAAGAGCAGGGGGCCGGCGACCAAGGGATGATGTTCGGCTACGCCACCCGGGAAACCCGGGAACGGATGCCATTGGCGATCATTCTGGCCCACCGGATCGCCGAGCGGTTGGCCGCCGTCCGCAAGGGGCTCGATGGCCACGAGCGCATCGATTGGCTCCGTCCGGACGGCAAGAGCCAGGTTTCGGTCGAGTATGAGGGCGACCGGCCGATCGCGGTCAAAACGGTCGTGGTGTCGACCCAGCACGCGGAGCACGTCGGGCGCCGGGTGCTGTCGCACAACACCATCAAGGACACGGTGATTCAGGAAGTCATTCGACCGGTGCTCGAAAAAGCCGGGTTCGCCTCGCGGAGTACGAAATTCTTGATCAATCCGACCGGCCGGTTTGTGGTCGGGGGCCCCCACGGAGATGCCGGCCTGACCGGACGGAAGATCATCGTCGATACGTACGGCGGTATGGCCCGTCACGGAGGTGGCGCTTTCAGCGGCAAGGACCCTTCGAAAGTCGACCGGTCGGCGGCGTACGCGGTGCGGTGGGTCGCGAAGAATATCGTCGAGGCCAAGTTGGCGGAACGGTGCGAGGTCCAGGTGGCCTACGCGATCGGCGTGGCGCAGCCGGTGTCGATCATGGTGCAGACCTTCGGAACCGGCATCATGTCCGACGAGAAGCTCGAGCGGATCGTCGCGGAGGTCTTCGATCTCACGCCGGCCGGTATCATCAAGGCACTCCGACTCCGACGCCCCATCTACAGCCCGACGGCCGCGTACGGCCATTTCGGGCGGCGGCCGAAGACCGTCAAGGTCGAAGGCAAGCGGGTCGACCTGTTCCCGTGGGAAGCAACCAACAAGGTGCGGGATCTCTTGACGGCCGCGAAGGCCTGAGCCAACCTTCCGGCATGGTCCGGATGACAATCGCCCACTTGGGACTTGATCGATCGACGAATTCGCCGGTCGTGGTCCTGAAGGAGCAGGGGGGCGACCGGGTGCTCCGAATCTGGATCGGCGCGCCCGAAGCCACGGCGATCGCCCTCGCGCTCCGAGGGGAGTCGCCGCCGCGCCCGATGACCCACGATCTCCTCAAGCACCTTCTCGTCGGCGTGGGCGGCGTCCTCCGCCGGGTCACTATAACGGGCATGAAAGACAGTACCTACTTCGCCGAACTGTTGGTGTTCCGGGCCGGACAAATCATCGAAATCGACGCTCGGCCTTCCGACGCCATCGCCCTCGCGCTCCGGACCGAGGCCCCAATCTTCGTGACGGACGAGGTGCTGGACGGCGAGAGCTCCGGGCCGAGCGCGATGCCGGCCACGGAGTCGGCCGCCGACCAACTCAAGAAGTTCCTCGCCAAGCTCGACCCCGAAGACCTCGGGCGCTTCCAACCGTGAGGTGGCGTCGATGCGCGGTGGCGGTCGCGTGCGTCATCGCCGGGCCCCTTACGGCCCAGCGCCCAACCGACGTCGGTGGAACCGTGCGTCGCCCGGCGCTGCCGGCCGCGGTCCCGGTCGGCGGGGTCCGGGTCGTCCTCCATCGGGTCGGCCTGGCTTCTCAGGGTCCGATTGATACGGTGGTGACGGACGGGACGGGCGGTTTTCGCTTCAGCTTCCGGGCCGACCCGACTTCGAACTATTTGGTGAGCGCCCGGCACGCCGGCATTGAGTATTTCTCCGCACCGTTGGCGACGAACCGAGCCCGGCCCGACACCGGCATCGAACTCGTGGTGTACGATACCTCGGCCGCCGCCCCGGTCATCACCCGCAGTCGAACCCTGGTGGTCGGGGCACCCGACGCCACTGGCTCACGCACTGTGATCGACTGGTTCGTCCTTGAGAACACCGGCACCCGGACCAGAGTTGGTCGGGATTCGGCCGCTCCGACCTGGTCGGCCGGGTTGCCGGCGGGCATTCGCGGCCCCGAGGTCGGAGACGCCAGGCTGTCGCAGATCTCGGCTGACGCCGTCACGTTTCGGGACGACAGCGTGCTCGTCGGGGCACCGATTTCGCCCGGCCAGAAGGAGCTCCTCATTCAATACGAGGTCACCAAGGACCTCCGGAGCCTCGACGTACCGCTCGGCCGGGTCGACTCCGTTGACCTGTTCATTGAAGAGACCGGCCTGGTTCCCGACCCGGCCGGGTGGCGGGTCCGGGACTCCCAGATGTTCGAAGGCCGCCCGTTTCGCCGGTATCAGCGGCTGGGCGCCGAATCCGGGTTGACCCTCCGGTTTCGTCGCACCTCGTTGCCCAAGGCAGTATTGCCCGTGCTCGTCTCGGTGATCGGGCTCGGCCTGTTCGGAGGCGCCTGGTTTCTGATGCGCCGGAGTGGCCTTGCTCGGCCGGGGGCACCGTCCTAACTTCGGCCCCGTAGGTTCTTTCGATCGCAGCTCTCGGAAGCCGGTGTGAATCCGGCGCGGCCCCGCCACTGTCACGGGGAGCAGTTCCTTCGCTCACACGCCACTGGGTCACACCGGGAAGGCGAGCGGAGCACCCCCTGAGCCAGGAGACCGCTGTGATCCGTCCGTCGGCCAAACCCTCGGGGGAGGGCGTTGGTGACCCGATTCTTATTCCTGCTATCGGCCGCCGTTCTCGGGTGCGGCCGAAGCCCGCTACCGCCTGCGACCGTCACGCTGACCGACGACGCCGGGTTTTCCACCGCCCTCGCCGGGCCGGCGGGCCGGATCGTGTCGTTGATCCCCGCCGCCACCGAACTGCTCTTTGCCTTGGGCCTGGGTGATCGCGTGGTGGGCCGCACCCAATGGTGCGACTATCCGGCGGAGGTCGGCCAAATTCCCTCGGTCGGAGATGGCCTCGCACCGAACGTGGAAGCGATCGTCGCCCGACACCCGGATCTGGTGGTGGCGTATCGCTCGGCGAGCAACGCCGCGGCGGTCAGCCGGCTCCGCGATTTGGGTATTCCCGTCGTTGAGTTGGCCCTCGACCGCCTGGCCGACCTGGAGCGAAGTGCTCGGGTCCTCGCCACGGCCGCCGGGCGCCCGCTACTGGGTGACACCGTGATGGCCCGCGTCAACGCCGATGTTCGGGCAGCGACCCGGATGCCGGTGGTCCGCCCTTCGGTGTTCGTCCTGACTTGGCGAGATCCCCCCATCACGCTCGGCACCGGCAGTTTTTTGTCCGAGGTCATCCATTTTGCCGGCGGGACCAATCTCTTCGAGGATAATCCGCAGCCGTCATTCGTCGTTTCGATCGAGGCCGTCGCCAGCCGGAATCCTGACTGGGTGCTGCTCGTCGGTGATGATGAGCCGGCCTTCGGCGGGCGGCCGGAGTGGCAAACGGTCGGCGCCATTCGGGACCGCCGGTTTCTCAGGGTCAATGGATCGATGTTCAATCGGCCGAGCCCGCGGATCGCCGAGGCGATTCAGCAACTCGCCGCGGCGCTCGGCTCGAGCGGTGGACGATGAAGGCGCTCGGACTGGTGGGGGCCGCGATCATCGCCGCCGCGATCGCCTTGTCGATCGGCGCGGTCCCGATGTCCTTCTTGGAGGTCTTCCGGGGCGTGGTCGATCCGTCAGGCCCAGCGGGCGCCATCATCTGGGATCTTCGGATGCCGCGAATTACGCTCGCGTTCCTGGTGGGCGGCGGACTCAGCGTGTCGGGCGCCGCCCTGCAGGCGCTGGTCCGCAATCCGCTCGCCGAGCCATACCTTCTGGGGATCTCCGGGGGCGCGGGGCTCGGTGCGGTGGCGGCGATCGCACTCGGACTCTCGGGCCTGCTCGCGATTCCGGCCGCCGCGTTTGCCGGCGCCCTTGCCTCGTCGGCCATCGTCTACTGGGTTGCCGCGGTCCAAGGCGCGCGGCTCGAGCCCCGGGTCCTGGTTCTGGTCGGCGTCGTGGTCTCGGCGTTCTGCGGCGCCATCACCACCGCCGTGTTGACGACGTCGGAGGCGGCCATGCTCCGAAACGCATTTCTGTGGCTCCTGGGCGGGTTCGGGACCGCGAGCTGGGTGTCCGTCGTGGTCTTCGCGGCGTATGCGGTCGTGCCGATCGGATTTCTGTTCGGCGCCAATCGCACCCTGGATCTTCTGTCGCTTGGCGATGAGTCTGCCGAAGCCCTGGGCGTTCGGACCGAGCGGGCCAAGGCGCTGGTCTTCGTCACCACGGCGCTACTCACGGCCGCCAGCGTGGCGGTGAGCGGCATGATCGGCTTCGTCGGCCTAGTGGCACCTCATGCTGTTCGGGGGTGGCTCGGCCCGTTGCATCGGCACCTGATGCCGGCGGTTTTCGTCGCCGGCGGCTCGCTCCTGATCCTCGCCGACGCGATCGCCCGAACGGTGCTCCGGCCGGCTGAACTGCCGATCGGGGCCGTGACGGCCCTGATCGGAGTTCCGCTCTTTGCGGTCCTGCTCCGGCGGAGCTTGGCCTAACGTGCTGGTGGGCACTGACGTCTCGGTCCAGTACCCCGGCGCCGACCGACCGGCTGTAGCCCAGGTGTCGGTCGACGTGAAACCGCACCGGCTGGTCGCGGTCGTCGGCCCCAACGGGAGCGGCAAGACCACGCTCCTTCGGGCCCTGATGGGCACGGTCGCGCTCCATTCCGGCCGGGTCGAGCTCCTCGGCCGCCCGATTGGCGGTTGGCCCCAACGGGAGCGCGCCCGGATCATTGGCGCGGTAACCCAGCGGGAGGAGTACCCGTTTGCCTGGCGGGTCGACGAGGTCGTCAGCTTCGGACGATATTCGCGCCTCTCCGCCCTGGCGGCCCTGTCCGCCGCGGACCGCGAAGCCATCGAACGAGCGATGCTCAGGGCCGATGTCCTGACCCTCGCCGGCCGGCGGATCGACACCCTGTCGGGGGGAGAGTGGCAGCGGGTTCGGATTGCCCGAGCCCTGGCGCAGGAACCGGCCCTGCTGGCACTTGACGAGCCGACGGCGTCGCTCGACTTCGGCCATGAGATGGAGATTTTCGAACTGATTCGGGAACTGGTTCAGGGTGGGCTTGCCGGGGTCCTGGTTACCCACCACCTCAACCTGGCCGCCCGGTTCGCCGACGAGATCATCTTGCTTCACGAGGGCCGGACCGCGGCGCGGGGCCGGCCCGCGGACGTCCTGACTTCGGACCGTTTGGCCGAGGCGTTTGGCTGGCCGGTCCGGGTCTTGGAAGTCGATGGGGTGCCCCAAATCACGCCTGAGCGCCGCCGAGTGGTTCCCCGATGACCCGGTTGCCTCGCGCCCGTGGCCGCCGTATCGTTCCGTCGATGTCGCGGTCTCTCGGTCTTTTGCTGCTGGCTGCCCCGGTTGCCGCCCTTGCCGGGTGCGCGGCGACTACGCCGCTGGCGCCCCCGCCGGAGGAGCGCCTTCTGGTGGTGAACGCCGGCGAGAACACCGTGAGCGTGATTCGGATCGAACCCGGTGTCCTCCCTGGAAAGATCAACCTCGGTCCCCTGAACGGCGCCGCGACCGACGTGGCCGCCCGCGGCCAAATCGCCGTCGTAACCGGCGGCGGGTCCGATCGGATCGTCGTCCTTGACCTGTTCACCCAACAAATCCGCCGGACCATCGCGCTCGCGTCCGGCAGCCGTCCGGCGGCCGTGACCATGCTCTCCGACGCGATCGCCTTTGTCGCCAACGCCGGCCTCAATACGGTGACCCGGGTCGACCTCGACACCGGCGACACGGCCAGCGTTGACGTCGGCCAATACCCCCGCGATCTCCTGCTGACCCGCGGCCGTCTGTTCGTCGTCAACGCCAACGTCGGCCCGTGCTCCCTCGGGCTCTGCTCGCTCGGCGAAAGCTGGCTCACCGTCATCGATCCCCAAACCAACAGCCGGGCGGCTGGCCGCGACTCGATTCCGCTCCCCAGCCCCGGCAATGCCCGATCCGCGGCGCTCGGCGGGGACGGCCTGATCTATGTGGTCAACACCGGCGACGCCGACGCCGCACTGGCCGGGCGGCTCAGCATCATCGACCCGATTCAACGGGCCGAGGTCGGCAGTTTCGGCGGGTTCGGGTTCTTGCCCTCCGCGGTCACGTCGGATGGATCCGAGCGGTTGTTCGTGGCCTCGGTTCGCGACGGATTGATGGAATTCAACACCCGAACCCGCCGGGTCGTCCGCGGGGCGGGGGACGGAATCCTCGGGAACAACATCGTGGCCGCCGCCGTCGACGGACAGGGCCGGATCTACGCGGTCGAGGTGGGCAACTGCGCGTTGCCGTTGGTCGGCCGCCTTCGGATCTTCCGCGCCGACCTGACGGAGTCGCGGAACGTGATCCTCGGCAACTGTCCGGTTGCGGTGAGTTTCGTAGAGATCCCCGGGTTGGTTACCGGCGCGACGAACTGATCCGGCCAGCCGGCCGGCTCCCCGATGGCACCCATCGAGACCCTGGCGACGATTCTGTCGACGATCCCCTACGGCGAAACCTCGAAGGTGGCCCGCCTCGCCACCCGCGAACTCGGTGTGGTGAGCGTCATTGCCAAGGGAGCCCGGCGCCCGAGAAGCAAATTCGGGGCGGCACTTCAAGTCCTGTCCGACGGCACCGCCACCATTCTCCTGGCCCGACACTCGGACCTCCACACCCTCACGGGGTTCGATGTCGTCCGGCTTCATTCGGACTTGGCCGCCAACATCGAGCGGTATGCGGTCGCGTCGGTCCTCGGGGAATTGATGCTCCGATTCTCTGCCCATGAACGACAAGTCGGGACCTACGATTTCTTTCGCCATTCGCTCGACGTCGTCGAGGCCGTCCCCGGTTCCGCCGTGGCGGTGGTCGGCTTGCGCTCGATTTGGGGTTTGGTCAAACATTTGGGGTTTGCTCCGTCCCTCAACGCGTGTGCCCGGGACGGCGCCGTAATCGAGAGCGACCTCGCGACCATTCCGTTTTCCCCGGCCCACGGCGGGGTGCTGTGCCGGGCCTGCGCCGTGGCCGTCGAGTCGAGTCAGTTGGCCCGTCGTGACGTCGCCGATCTCGACGTGCTGATTCACGGCTATGATGACCTGCCGGTGCTCGACGACCGCTACTTGGCGGCTCATCGCCGGCTCCTCGAGCGCTACCTCCGGTATCACGTCGCCGAGGGACATCAATTACCGGCCCTGGCCTTCTGGGCCGAGGCGGGTTGGAAGACGGGCCCATGATTATTGGGACCGCCGGCCACATCGATCATGGCAAGTCGGCCTTGGTCACCGCGCTGACTGGGCGGCCCGTCGACCGGCTCGCCGAGGAGCAACGGCGGGGGATTACGATCGATCTGAACTTCGCCCCCCTCGACCTACCGGGCTTGCCGCCGGCTGGATTGGTCGATGTGCCCGGGCACGAGGATCTGATCCGTACCATGGTGGCCGGGGCCACCGGGATCGACCTGGTCCTGCTGGTGATCGATCTGGCCGAAGGACCCCGGCCCCAAACCGAGGAGCATTTGGCGATCCTGGAACAGCTCCGGGTTCCCGCCGGGATTCCGGTGTTCACCAAGGCTGACTTGGTGGAGGCCGATTGGGCCGAGCTGGTGGTGGCGGATGTGATGGCCAAACTGGTAGGGTCCGTGGTCCGGTTCGAACCGCCGGCGATCGTCTCGGCGCTGACCGGCCAAGGGATCGACGACCTGCGGAACCGGCTGGCCGAACGGATCCGAACCGCCACCGCCGGCCGCGCCGACGATCTGTTCCGGATGCCGATCGACCGGGCGTTCAGCGTCGCGGGAATCGGCACGGTGGTCACGGGGACGACCTGGTCGGGACGAGTAGCCGTCGGCGAGTCGCTTCGGATTCTCCCCGGCGGCCAGGTGGGCCGGCTTCGCTCGATCGAATCGTACGGACAGGAGCGCGAGCAGAGTGAACCGTCGACCCGAACGGCGTTAGGTCTTGTGGGTGTCGACCGGGCCGAGGTCAGTCGGGGCCAGGTGGCCGTGAGCGCTGCCGTCGACTGGGTCCCGACGTCCCTGCTTGACGTCGCGCTCGACATCCTTCCCGGAGCGCCGGCCCCGATTCGATCCCGCTCCCGGGTTCGGGTCCACCTCGGGACGGCCGAGGTGCTCGCCCGGGTCGCACCCCGAGTCCCGATCCTGCCCGGGGGCTCGGGACTCGCGCGCCTGGTGCTGGAGCGCCCGCTGCTGGCCCGAGGTGGTGATCGATTCGTGGTCCGGAGCTACAGCCCGCTGGTGACGATCGGTGGGGGGTGGGTCGTCGACCCCACCCCGGAGCGGCGGAGTTCGTGGCCTCCGTCCCTGGGCGACGCTGACCCGCGGATTCGACTCGAGGCGCTGGTGTCCCGCCGCCGTTTCGGGCTCTTGGAAAAGGAGATCCCCTTCGGGCTCGGCACCCCGCCAGGGGAGGCAGCGCGGGTTGCCAAACGGGCCCGCGTCACCCGATTGGCCGGACGGCTGCTGGCTCCCGACACGGCCGCGGCGATCGAGCGGGCAGCCCTGGCCGTGCTCACGGAGTACCATCGGGTCCAGCCCGATCAGCCGGGTCTCTCGACCGAGACCCTGCGCCGGAGCCTCCAGGTCCCTCTGCCGCTAGCGACGGCTCTGGTGGACGATCTCCGGCAGCGAGCGCTGCTGGTGGAGCGGGATGGATTGGCCGCGCTGCCGGGCTTCCAGGCCTCCCAGGTGGCCGAAGCGGCCGTGCAGCAACTCATCGAATTGCTGGATCGAGCCGGGCTCGAGGCCCCGGACATCGCTGAAGTGGCCCGGGTCATGGAACTCCCCCATTTGTCGGGGCTGCTCAAGCGGGCCGTCGAGGCCGGAGCGATTGCGGCCGTTGAACGGGACCGGTATTTCAGTACCCAGGCCTTGTCGGCGTTTCGGGATGTCCTGAAGGCGGGGGACCCCGGCGGTGAGATCACACCGGCATGGATCCGCCAACAGCTCGGGGGTCTTTCTCGAAAATTCATGATCCCCTTACTGGAGTGGAGTGATCGTCAAGGGTACACGTACCGGGACGCGACCGGACGCCGGTTTCGCCGGTGACGCCGGGCCTGCCATCAGCGCCTAGGCTGTGCCGATCTCGCGGAGTGGCGGGCCAGGGCGCTGCCGACTCGGCAGAGCGGCCGGGTATCCGACTGGCCCTCTCAGCCCGGGAGATCGTTAGGACCGCCACCAAGAGGATGCGATGATTCGTCCAGACCGGCTGACCATCAAAGGCCAAGAGGCCTTTCGCGACGCGATGACCGCCGCCCGCGAGCGCGGCAATCCGGTCGTCAATGATGCCCACCTCTTCGCCGCCTTGCTCGGCCAGGACGAGGGGGTGGTTCAGCCGCTGCTCCAAAAAGCGGGCCTCAATCGGACGGCGTTAGGCGAGGCCATCGCGCGGGAACTGGCCAAGTTTCCGACCCAGTCCGGCGGCGGCGAACCGACCCTGAGCCGCGAGCTGCATGCGGTATTCGACCGGGCGGAGAAGGATGCCAAGACCCTGGGTGACGCCTACATCTCGACCGAGCACCTGCTCTTGGCATTGGTCGACGAGAAGGGCACGGCGGCCCGCGGGCTGATTACCGGTCTTGGCGTCAACGCCGACGACCTCCGGGCCGCGCTGGAAGGCGTTCGCGGGAGCCACCGGGTGACGGACCAGTCGCCGGAGGACAAGTATCAGGCCCTCGAGCGATTCACCAGGAACCTCACCGCCCAGGCCCGGGCCGGCAAACTCGACCCGGTCATCGGGCGGGACGAGGAGGTTCGCCGGGTCATGCAGGTGTTGTCTCGGCGGACCAAGAACAACCCGGTCCTGATCGGCGAACCCGGCGTCGGCAAGACCGCCATCGTGGAGGGGCTCGCCCAACGGATTGTGTCGGGCGACGTCCCGGAGAGCCTCAAGTCCAAAGAGATCATCGCCCTCGACATCGGCCAGCTCCTCGCGGGGGCCAAGTACCGCGGGGAGTTCGAGGAGCGGCTGAAATCGGTGGTCAAGGAACTGACGGCCGCGGAAGGTCATTTCATCGTGTTCATCGATGAACTCCACACGATCGTCGGCGCCGGCGCGGCCGAAGGGGCCGTCGACGCCAGCAATATGCTGAAGCCGGCGCTCGCCCGGGGCGAGTTGCATGTCGTCGGGGCGACGACGCTCGACGAGTATCGGAAACACATCGAGAAAGACGCCGCGCTCGAGCGTCGCTTCCAGCCGGTCCTGGTCATTGCCCCGAGCGTCGGGGATACCATCGCGATCCTTCGAGGGTTGAAGGAAAAATACGAGGTCCACCACGGGGTCAGGATCACCGACAACGCGCTCGTGGCAGCGGCCACGTTGAGCGACCGGTATATCGGCGACCGGTTCCTTCCCGACAAGGCCATCGATTTGGTCGACGAGGCCGCGTCCAAGCTTCGGATCGAGATCGACTCCATGCCCCTCGAGATCGACGAGGTCGAGCGGAAGATTCTCCAGCTCGAAATCCAGCGGCAGGCGCTCCTCAAGGAGAAAGGCAAAGCCGGCATCGAGCGGAGGGAAGGGGTCGAGCGCGAGATCGCCGAGCTGAAGGAAAAATCGGGTGGCATGAAGGCCCAATGGCAGGCGGAAAAGGCGGTCATTCACTTGCTTCAGACCAAGAAGGCCGAAGTGGAACAGCTCCGGGGCGAGGTGGACATCGTGAGCCGCCGCGGGGATCTGCAGCGCGCGGCAGAACTTCGCTACGGCAAGATCCCCCAACTCGAAGCGTCGATCGGGGAGGAGGAAAAGCGCCTCGAGCTGATTCAGCGCGATGCCAAGTATCTCAAGGAGGAGGTCGGGTCGGAAGACATCGCCGGGATCGTCGCGAAGTGGACCGGGATTCCCGTCACCAAGATGCTGGAATCGGATCGGGAACGTCTAATCCGGCTCGAGGCGGAGTTGGCCCACCGGGTCGTGGGTCAAGAGGAAGCCGTCGCGGCGGTAGCCAACGCCGTCCGGCGGAGTCGGGCCGGGCTCCAGGACCACCACCGACCGACTGGTTCGTTCATCTTCTTAGGCCCGACCGGTGTCGGTAAAACCGAAACCGCCAGAGCCCTCGCTCAGTTTCTCTTCGATGACGAGCGGGCGATCGTCCGTCTCGACATGTCCGAATACATGGAGAAGCACTCAGTGGCCCGGATGATCGGGGCCCCCCCTGGGTACGTTGGCTATGAGGAGGGTGGCCAAATCACGGAAGCGGTGCGGCGCCGGCCGTACAGCGTGATCTTGTTCGACGAAATCGAAAAGGCCCATCCGGACGTATTCAACGTCCTGCTCCAGTTGCTCGATGACGGCCGCTTGACCGACAGCCAGGGACGGCTGGTCGACTTCCGGAATACCGTCGTCATCATGACTTCCAACATCGGCAGCGGTCTGATCGTCGATGCGGCCGCGGAGGTCGGCGGCAGCGAGTGGGCCGGTGTTGAGGAACGGGTTCGGGGGGAATTGCGGCAACACTTCCGGCCGGAGTTCCTGAACCGGGTCGATGACATCGTGGTCTTCCACCCGCTCGGCCGCGATCACATCGCCCGGATCGTCGATCTCCAACTCGTCCACCTCGAGGCCATGGTTCAGGCGAAGGGGTTGGCGTTCCAAGTCGACTCGGCGGCCCGCGAGTTCCTGGCCAACCGGGGCTACGACCCGGTGTTCGGTGCCCGGCCGCTCAAGCGGGTGATTCAACGGTTGCTCCAAAATCCGATTGCCCAAGCCATCTTGGCCGGCAGTTTCGAACCGGGCGATACGGTGGCGGTGACCAGGGACGGAGACCAACTCCGGATCGTGAAGGCCAGTGCCTGACGCCCCCGTTCGGGTCGATCACGCGTTGCCGATGCAGTGGGCGCTCGCCCACGCGGAGCGGGCGGCCGCGGCCGGTGAAGTGCCCGTCGGGGCGGTGATCGTCTCGGGAGGGGTGATCGTCGGGGAGGCACACAACGAGACGATCGGCCGGCGCGATCCGACCGCCCATGCCGAAGTCCTGGCGATCGGACAGGCCTTTCGCCACCTCGCCTCGGACCGGCTCACCGACGCGACGCTTTATGTAACCCTCGAGCCCTGCGCCCAATGTGCCGGAGCCATCGTGCTCGCGAAACTCGGTCGGGTGGTGTTTGGGGCGTATGACGACAAGGCCGGCATGGCGGGCTCCGTGGGTGACATCCTCCGCCACCCGAAACTCAACCATCGGCCCGAGGTCATTGGGGGGATCATGGCCGACCAATCCGCCGGGCTGTTGCGGCGCTTCTTCCAAGCCAGGCGGTAGGTCGCCAGATTTCGGGGATCTCAGACCCCGGGCCCCTCATGCGTTTCTGCCTCTCATTCGCCGCGTTCTTCCTGTGGTTCGGCACCACCCACGCGCAACGTCCCCGGGCCGGGAGCGATGCGCTGCTGGCCTCGCTTGACGCCAAGGCTCCAGGCTACGCGGGCATCGCGAACCAGATCTGGGGATTGGCCGAAGTCGGCTATCAAGAGACCAAGAGCAGCGCGCTCCTCCAAGAGCAGCTCAAGTCGGCCGGCTTCCAGATCCGTGCCGGGGTGGCCGGGATGCCGACCGCCTTCGTGGCGACGTTTGGATCGGGCCAACCCGTCATCGCGATTCTGGGGGAGTACGACGCGCTGCCGGGTCTTTCCCAGGATGCGGTCCCGACCCGAAAAGTCATTCTCGATGCCGGGCCGGGTCACGGCTGCGGTCACCACCTTTTCGGAACGGCGTCGGCCGCCGCGGCCATCGCCGTGAAAGACTGGCTGGTGTCGGAGCGGCGAGGGGGCACGATTCGGTTCCACGGCACCCCGGCCGAAGAGGGCGGGGGCGGCAAGGTGTACATGGTGCGGGCCGGCCTGTTCAAGGACGTCGACGCGGTCGTGGCCTGGCACCCGGGCGACGTTAACCAAGTGAGTAAATCCACCAGCCTGGCCAATCTGTCGGCCAAATTCCGGTTCCGCGGCGTTAGCGCGCACGCCGCCGCCGCGCCCGAGCAGGGGCGCTCGGCGCTCGACGGCGTCGAAGCCATGAATGGGATGGTGAACTTGCTCCGGGAGCATGTCCCGGCCGAAACCCGGATCCACTACATCATCACGTCGGGTGGCAAGGCGCCGAATGTGGTGCCCGACTTCGCTGAGAGCTACTACTACGCCCGGCACAGTGACATGCGGATCCTTGATGGAATCTGGGACCGGGTCGTCAATGCGGCCAAGGGGGCGGCAACCGGCACCGGCACGGCCATGGAGATGGAGCTCATCAATGCGGTCTACAACATCCTCCCGAACGACCACCTTGCCGACCTGGCCGAACAGGCATTGAAGCGAACCGGGGGGCTTCGGTATACGCCCGAGGAACGACGCTTCGCGGAGACGATTCGGCCGACCTTGACCGGCACACTCCCGCCCCTTGGAACCGAGGAACAGATCATGCCGGCCGAGGTCGGGGTGTCGAGCGGCTCTACCGACGTGGGCGACGTGAGTTGGGTGGTGCCCACCGTCCAGCTTTCGACGGCCACCTGGGTGCCTGGCACTCCAGCCCATAGCTGGCAAGCGGTCGCGGCTGGGGGCATGAGCATCGGGACCAAAGGCATGATGGTGGCCGCGAAGGCCATGGCGCTGACGGCGCTCGAGCTCTTCGCCGACCCCCAACATCTGGTGGCGGCCCGGACCGAGTTTGATCGCCGCCTGAACGGCTTCGGGTACCAGAACCGGATTGGCGACCGGACGCCGCCGTTGGATTACCGGCGCTGACCGACGGGGGCCGCTCCCCTACCGCTAACCCTTACTCCAGCCTTATCTTATGCCGCTCTGAGGACAGGTGTCCGAGTGGCTGAAGGAGCCGGTCTCGAAAACCGGTGTGCCGGTAACGGTACCGAGGGTTCGAATCCCTCCCTGTCCGTATGTTTATCTGGCTGTTGCCGGTGGTGCCGGGGCCGACTGATTGCTTTCTGACGGGCACCTGCGGCTTGGTCAAGAACCAGGTCGGCCCCCAGTCGGGGATGATGTACTTGGCCCTCGGACTGGTCGGATTCGGCGTGGTCGGGCTCT